>JBGPLV010000213.1:0-3736 GCA_041486625.1 Elusimicrobiota bacterium | reverse complement strand
GGCCAAAACCCGGGGCAAGTCGAAGCACTCAACCAAACTATTGAGAACTGCATTGGGGACCGGAAGATGCCTGTAAATGAGCTCCCCTTAGAAAGTCCCCTTCGCGGCCCCTTCACTCTCTCTTTCGGAGCCATTTCACTCGAACAGTTGATCCAGAAGCTGATCGGGCCCAGTGGTGACGAGAGTGAGTGGCTCGATCCCGTAAGCGGGGGCTTGCGTCCGGAGCGTATTGACCAAATTTTGGGCCTGGGCCGGAGAATGGCTGATGAGGTTTTAAGCCAGGCCAAGGATCGAGGTCGAAACCAGGCCTTGGTCGCAGATGCCGCATTGATCGAACAATTGCCCATTGAAATAGTGGAGCGACGCGGTCATGTTCGCGACACCCAGCGACGCGCTGAGGGGCCCAACATGGTGGAGATGGACAACCAGCGCGTGCAGCGTATGAGTTATTCGAATCTGCGACAGCAATTCGAGCGGGAACCCACTCCCTATATTTATCAATTTACGGCTTCGCGCTGGATCGGACAGGACACTGTAGGTCAACGGCAGTTGCATGCATTGAACTCGATGGGCGGGCATGACCAAGCGAATGAAGTCATCGCCGCTTTCAATGCCGTTATCCCAACGGCTTTTGGACCGAGGACGAAGTTACACATGAGCCGTCTATCCGATAGTTTTGTTATCGCCTCAGACGCCGAATTGATACCCTTAAACGATACGTTCTGGAAAAATTTTAAGGCTGAGCTTGAATTTCGGTTAGCGAGGAGGACTGGAGGCCGCTTGACGGAGAAAGATGATCGATTTGTGAAAAATTTGAATCCCCATTTGATCATTTATCGCACTTCACGGAGCGATCTTGCGGAAATACGCCAATTTAAGCCGCAAAAACTAGCCTTAAGTCGAATTCTTGACCCGTTACAGATGATGGACGTCATTTCATCTGTGGAATGGCTTTACGAAATGATGCCAGGCGCTTTAGCACAATCCGTCAAAGAAATGGGTTACGGTCGGTCAACTATCGATCTTGAAAAAATTGGCGGGGCTCTCCGTGTTGAAGCCCACGACGAGGAGGGTTTCCACATTCTATCTTTGGACCCTCACCCCGAAAAGCTCGATAGCCTTTATCAGAAATATCGTCAAGCTCAGCAAGCCAAGTCGGATGCGGCCATTGCCGACCTTGCCGAATATCACCGCGCGGTCGAGCTGTCCGAAGCTACAAACAGGATCCAGGCTCCTTTGAGATCGGTTGCGCCACATGCTCGTGGCGGACGAATTACAAGATTCTTGAAAGTCTTCGGACTATTCGGCGGAATTCTAGGGGCCCAGACCGCAAATCTTGGTGCCCTACGGTTTGGATGGGTTGATATGCTAGTTGGAGGCACTCTGATGGTATTGCTCCTCTGGGAACACCTCTATTCAGCATTATTCCGATGGGGGCTCAAGCAGGCGATTCGGTTGAAGTCTGGCTTTCAAACCAATCTTCTCCGAATTAAGTTACCCGCCGCTGCTTGACCTATTAATCCGTTAATTTTTGAAGGTTATTAGTAAGCACCTGATTCCGCGGGGACTTCAGCGGGGGCTTGGATCGCGCTTTCGGCTGCCAAACGACTGCGCCATTACTGCCTCAGAACTGCCTCATACTGCCTCATTAGCTGCCTCAAGCTGAAAACGATTGACGGTATGCTACTGCCTCACTGCTTCACCTCTTGGAATAAGCCCTAGTTACCTCATGAGGCAGCTCTGCTTATTGGGCCGTCTGCTCGGCAGGAACTTCGGCGGGGGCTTGGATCGCGTTTTCGGCGCTGGGCTCGCCCCCCGGAGCTTCAGCGGAGGTGGGTTCGGTTCCTTGCGAAGTGGCGTCCGGAGCCGGTTCGGATGGGGTTGTCGCTTCCACTTTCTCGCCTGATTTTTCCTTTTTCCCCTTATCGAATTCGGGCGGCTTGTTCTTGACGAAAAAGACGACGCGGCGGTTTTTAGCCCGGCTTGCCTCGCTATTGTCCGTCACCAATGGCTTGAATTCCCCGTAGCCGATGGCCCCCATGTGTTTGGCCGGGAGCCGGTTTTGGCGGATCAAATGCTGGACGACATTCGTCGCACGAGCTGTAGAGAGCTCCCAGTTGGAGGAAAATTTGGCGTTGTGAATAGGGATGTTGTCGGTATGTCCTTCCACGACGATGTCGTGACCGTCATCCGCCAGTTTCTTTAAAGTCGGCGCGATCTTAACCATGATTTCGTCCATCCGGTTGGAAAGGTCGGCCGAGCCGCTTTCAAAAAAGACATTTTCGCCGTTTTCCTGCAAGGTAATTTGCATCCCGTCTTTGGTGACCTTGACTTCCCCCGCCACTTGTTCTTGTTTCATCGCTTCTTCGACTTCTTTCTTGGCTTTTTGCACGTCCTTGTTGAGCGAGGCGGATAGGGCATAGAGAATGATGAAAAAACAGACGAGCTCGGTCATCAAGTCCGCGTAATTGACGAGCCAGGCCGGCGCCGGGTGGCCGATGAGAGTGACCCGAGGGTCACTCATATGAATCATGCCTTTGATTCTTTGATGGGGCATGGAATCAGGCCGCTTTCTGAATCAGCGCGCGTTTGGAGGGTTCCAGATACGCTTTCAAATTGGCTTCCATGATCGAGGGACTGACACCGCTCTGGAGAAGCAGCACTCCCCGGATAATAATTTCCTTGATGAGCAGCTCCTCTTCGGAGCGACGGCGGAGCTTGCCCGCCATGGGCAGGAAAATCATGTAGCCGGAACCCAAACCGAAGAAAGCGGCCGCCAGACACAAGGCCATACGGCGCGGGACCTCTTCGACGTTGGAAATGGAGTTAAGCATGAGGATCATGCCGAGCACGGTACCGATGATCCCGAAAGCAGGACTATACGTGCCGAGTGAGTTAAAGATTTCTTGACCCACCTGGTGCCGCTCGCGGATGAAGCCGAGTTCGGTTTCCATCATGTTGCGAATAAACTCCTGGTCTGAACCGTCGATCACGAGCTGCACCCCGCGCTTGAGGAAGTCGTTTTTCAGGAGCTTCACGTCTCCTTCCAGGGCCAGGAATCCTTCCGTGCGGCCTTTTTTGGCGAAGTTCACGAAGGTCGTCACAATCTCGGAGGTATCCTCGCCGCTCGAGGTCATCACCTTCTTTAAGACTTTGAAAATGCCGAACACCTGCGCGATCGGATAATTCACGAGGATGGAACAGAACGTCCCCCCCATCACGATTAAGAACGCCTCGTAATTCAGAAACGGCTTAAAGCCGCCGACGCCTTCCCCAAGAAAGATGGAAAGAACGACCAGCCCCGCGCCGACAACGATGCCTAAGAGTGTTGCGATATCCATCTAAACCTCCTGCGACAATGTTTACGCTGCTTTGCGGCGTGGTACAACCATTTTCTTCTTCATGGGTCTGGCGCGTTTGGATTCACGGATCACGGAATGATCCTGCGAATCTTCCATGAAAAACCCGATGACAAGGCACAGGAATCCGACGAGGATCCCCGTCATGGCTATGAGGGTGAGGGACATGGGAAGCTCCTTTCCGATGCTTTGGCGTAGACGACTTTCTTGTATTCGATGGTTCTTTGAATCACATCTGTCACCGGCTCTTTAACAACCATTTTGTTTCCGGTGGTAAGCGTGATAACAGTTTGCGCGCCGTGCGATTCCACGGACTCTATGAGTTCCGCATTCACGACGACTTCCACGTCATTTAATCGATGAAGCCTAATCATGCG
>JBGPLV010000212.1:0-3738 GCA_041486625.1 Elusimicrobiota bacterium | reverse complement strand
AGGCTCAGCCATCAAGAAAAGGGAAGACACCCACCGGATGGCAGACGCCAACAAAGCGTTCGCGCACTACCGCTGGTAAATCATTTTATGGCACGGCAATATCCATTAGAACGAGTCCGTAATATTGGTATCTGCGCCCACATCGACGCGGGTAAAACCACGACCACGGAGCGCATTCTCTTCTATACGGGCCGCATTTACAAGATCGGCGAAGTGCATGAAGGCACGACGACGACGGACTGGATGGAGCAGGAACGCGAGCGCGGCATCACGATTACGGCGGCGGCCACCTTCTGTACCTGGAAAGGCTTAGACGGCGTCGAACGGCAGATCAATATCATCGATACCCCGGGCCATGTCGATTTTACGATGGAGGTGGAGCGGTCTCTGCGCGTTCTGGACGGCGCCATTGTGGTCTTCGACGCCGGCAACGGCGTCGAACCCCAATCGGAAACCGTTTGGCGCCAATGCGAGCGGTATCACGTCCCGAGAATGGCTTTTATGAACAAGATGGACAAAGTGGGCGCTGATTTTGATATGTGCATCACTTCGATGCACGAGAAGCTCGCGGCCAACGCCGTTCCTGTTCAGCTTCCGATCGGTGCCGAAGACACCTTTACGGGCGTGGTCGACGTCATACGCATGAAAGCCTTGGTCTGGAACAGCGATAAGCTTGGGACAAAGTATGAAATCCAAGAGATCCCCGAAAATCTGAAAGAGAAGGCACAGAAGGCCCACGCGTACCTCGTCGAGAAGGTCGCTGATTTTGACGACGCAGTCATGGAAAAAGTAGTCGAAGGAAAAGACGTGTCGGAGAAAGAAATTGTCAGCGCCATTCGTAGGGCGACGCTGACCGGAAAATTCTGCGCTGTGTTTTGCGGGTCCGCCTATAAAAATAAAGGGGTTCAGCCGCTCTTGGATGCCGTCTGCGATTATCTTCCAGCGCCAAGCGACATGCCGCCCACGCCGGGTACCGATCCGAAAACCGGTGAACCCTCCTCACGTCTTCCGAAGGATGACGCGCCATTCGCCTCTTTGGCGTTCAAAATTCAGGTGGATCCCCGCGCGGGCGGACGAAAGCTCACGTATTTCCGGGTCTACTCCGGGACGCTCGAGGCGGGAAGCTACGTCTCGAACACGTCCAAGAGATCCGACGAACGGATCAGCCAGATCCTGCGCATGCACGCCGACAAAAGCGAAGACGTGAAGGAAGTGTATGCCGGCGACATCGCCGCGGTGGTGGGTTTAAAGAATACCACCACCGGAAATACTCTTTGCGATCCGGACAAGCCGATTGTTCTGGAGTCGATGCACTTCCCCGAACCGGTCATCGCGGTCGCCATCGAGCCCAAGTCCAAAGCGGACGAAGAGCGGTTGGCGATGGCTCTGAACCGGCTGGCGGAAGAAGATCCAACGTTCCGCGTTCGGACCGATGAGGAAACCAGTCAGACGATCATCGCCGGGATGGGCGAGCTGCATCTGGAAATCCTCGTCGACCGGATGAAGCGTGAATTTAATGTGCAGGCCAATGTGGGCCGTCCCCAAGTCGCCTATCGCGAGTCGATCAAGCAGAGGGTCGAAGTGGAAGGCAAATACATCAAGCAAACCGGCGGCCGCGGCCAGTATGGGCATTGCTGGATCATTCTTGAACCGCTTGAAGCAGGAAAAGGTTTTGAATTTGAGGATAAAATCAAAGGCGGATCCATCCCTCGCGAATACATCCCGGCTGTTGAAAAGGGCGTCAAACAAGCCATGGAGGGCGGCGTGCTTGCGGGATATCCCGTCGTTGATGTAAAATGCACAGTCTTTGACGGTTCCTACCACGACGTCGATTCCAATGCCATGGCATTCGAAATTGCCGGCTCGATGGCTTTCAAAGAAGGCGCCAAGAGGGCCAAGCCCGTCCTCTTAGAGCCGGTCATGAAATTTGAAGTGGTGACGCCCGAAGATTACATGGGCCCCATTATCGGTGACCTGCAATCCCGACGCGCTCAGATGACTGAAAATGAGCAGCGCGGAAACGCGCGCCTCATTCGGGGTGTTGTGCCGTTGGCGGAAATGTTCGGGTACGCGACGACCGTGCGTTCCTTGAGTCAAGGTCGTGCGTCATTTAATTTGGAGCCGAGTCACTATGCGGAAGTGCCTAAGAATGTTTCAGAAGAAATCATCAATAAACATAGCGCCGCAGGGGCAACGAAGTAGGGGCGTACGAGCCAGTAAGGAGAACTGACATGTCTAAACCTAAATTTGAGCGCACCAAGCCGCACGTGAACGTGGGGACGATCGGGCACGTGGACCACGGGAAGACGACGCTCACGACGGCGATTTTGAAGGTGTTGTCGAAGCTGGGGCAGGCCAAAGAGATGGCCTATGCGGAGATCGCCAAAGGCGGGGTGGTGCGGGACGATTCGAAGATCGTGACGGTGGCGGTGTCGCATGTGGAATACGAGTCGGCCAAGCGTCACTACGCGCACATCGATTGCCCGGGCCACGCGGATTACATTAAGAACATGATCACCGGTGCGGCGCAGATGGATGGAGCGATCTTGGTGGTGAGTGCGGCCGACGGACCGATGCCGCAGACTCGGGAGCACGTGCTCTTGGCGCGCCAGGTGAATGTGCCGTCACTGGTGGTGTTCATGAACAAGTGCGACCTGGTGGAAGACAAGGAACTCTTGGATTTGGTGGAGATGGAAGTGCGTGAGCTCTTGAACAAGTACGAGTTTCCGGGCGACAAGATTCCGGTGATTCGAGGGAGCTCGACCAAGGCGTTGGCGGGGGATGCGGGAGAATACGGCGAAGCGACGATTAAGAAGCTGATTGAGGCGCTGGATACGAACATCCCGGAGCCCAAGCGCGAGGTGGACAAACCCTTTCTGATGGCGGTGGAGGACGTATTCAGCATTACCGGAAGAGGCACCGTCGCCACGGGCCGAGTGGAACGCGGGAAGGCCAAGGTGGGGGACAATATCGAGATTATCGGGATTCAGGAGACCAAGAAGAGTGTAATTACCGGCATTGAGATGTTCCGGAAGGTGATGGACGAGTGCATTGCCGGGGACAACGTGGGGATCCTGTTAAGAGGTATTGAGAAGGACCAGATCGAGCGGGGGCAGGTCTTAGCGGCTCCGGGGAGTATTACGCCGCATAAGAAGTTCAAGGCGAGTGTGTACATCCTGACGAAGGAAGAAGGTGGACGGCATACTCCCTTCTTTAAGGGGTACCGGCCGCAGTTTTACTTTCGGACGAGCGACATCACCGGCAACGTGACCTTGAAGCCCGGGGTAGAGATGGTGATGCCGGGGGACAACATTGAGTTTGACGCGGAGCTGATCACGCCGATCGCGCTTGAGAAGGGCGTCCGGTTTGCCATTCGGGAGGGCGGGCATACGGTGGGAGCCGGCGTGGTCACCGAGGTGATTGCGTAATGGCTGAGAGAATCTCCATCATCGTCGCTTGTACCGATTGCAAGAATAAGAATTATCATTTCTCGCGCGGCAAGCGAAAAGATTATAAGGTGGAAGTCAAAAAGTTTTGCCGTGCCTGCGGGAAGCACACCGTTCATAAAGAGACCAAATCGTCCTAACGGCGATTGACACAAATCATGCGTTTCAGGTATTATCTCCCTGCTCCCAGACAGGGGGCGTTTTTTTTGGTATGGGGGAATCGGTTAACTGGTAAACCAAGGGTCTCCAAAACCCTGACTGGGGGTTCGAGTCCCTCTTCCCCCGCCACTTT
>JBGPLV010000211.1:0-3821 GCA_041486625.1 Elusimicrobiota bacterium | reverse complement strand
TCCTGTTCGCCATCGACCTGTTCGGTTTCAGCTTCACGTGGCGCAACGCTCCCTGGGATCGCATGCTGCAACATGGCTTGATCTTTGTTTATCCTTTGCTGTGGATGACGATTGGCTATTGGCTGGAGCGCGAGGATTCCGCTTGGACGCGATGGTTAATGGCCGGCGTGATCATCGTTAACGCCCTGCCCAACCTCGCCGGCCGCAATGTTGTCAATCTCAGCCTCGGACCGCTGGTGGCTATTCCCTTTATGTATTGTCTAGCCTACACCATGAGACCCGGATTTCAACGGTGGCGGTATGCTGCCGGTGCCTTCGTTCTCCTCCCTTTGACGTTTCTTCCCTTTTCGCGCATGTGGTTGGACAGCATGCAACGGACGTCGCTTCTCATTCTGATCGTAGAGATACTCCTTGTTCCTTGGCTGCTGAAGACATCACGACAGTCGATTTGGGCACCGCTCCGGACCTCAGCGGTCGGCATGGGACTTCTGGTTGTTGCCCTGCTTCAAGCCCCTTACTTGGTTTCAGCGGGACACCCCAAGGCCCAGCTTCAGCGGCAAGCATCAGGATTAATTCCTAAACCCATTGCGCCCTCCGAAACAGCCCGTCCTGAGAGGTTAGTCACATCCCCGCAGCCTACACAAACACACCCCACCAAGGAGGATCTTCAACCAACGGTTGTTCGTTTTAGGAAAAATCTTTTCCGATCCATGCAGCATGGCGAAGATAACCCGAACGACACCAACCCGAGGCGATTTCAAGCTCGGACACGATGGTTTATGTGGGCGTCTGCTCTGAACCAATGGCGAGGTTTTCCTTTTACAGGGGTTGGTTTTATTCCGGAAGTCCCTTCTCACACGGACTACAACATCCCGAATAACGAGATTATTCTAGGAACGCCTCCGGTGAGCGGACCGCACAACTCCTACCTATCCATCCTGACCCGTATGGGTCTTATCGGTTTGGGGTTGTTCGCGGCTTTGGCCGCACGGATCGCACAACGCATGCGTTGTCTGGCCAAGGAGAGTCCCCTCCAGATCTCTGATGTTGTTCTTATTGTGATTCCCCTAAACGGCGCTCTTTACGCCCTATGGAATGTGGGCTTTGAGAGTCCGCATAACTGTGTTCTTCTTTGGCTCTTCGCCGGAATGCTTATCGCACGCACGAACGCGCAGCCGGACGGGCCTCTTCATGAAAATCCTGATCGTCCATAATCAGTACATTCATCGCGGCGGAGAGGATGTTTGTGTGGACAATGAAATCTCTCTGCTGCGATCCAGTGGCATAGAGGCCTTGGTATTTCGTGTCCAAACCACACCCACCATGGAGAGCCGGTTTAAAGGAATGATGGCCCCGTGGGGGCTCGGATTTGAGGGCGCTCTCGAGCAACAGCTTAAGCTCCATCACCCCGACGTGATGCACGTGCACAACCTCTTTCCGCTTCTTTCTCCGAGAATTTTCGGTATCGCCCGAAAACAGCGTGTGAAAACAGCTTTGACGCTTCATAATTTCCGACCCTTATGTCTGAACGGGTTGTTTTTAACACCCGATCTTGAAGTATGTGAGCGATGCGCTGGGAAAAACTATCGTCATGGAATTGTGCGCGGCTGCTATCGTAACAGCGCGCTTCAATCGGCGGGGATCGCGACTCATCTCTCGATGACGAGGCGTTTCTATTCATGCGTGGATCAATGCATCGCTCCATCCGAATTCCTGCGCGACAAATATCTTCATCACGGATGGTTCAGAGATCGCATCATCGTTCAAGGGCACTGTATCCAGGAATTTCCGAAGCCACCTCCATCGGCCCCCCAACCATATGTTCTCTATCTCGGCCGGTTGTCCGAAGAGAAAGGACTCCCCTGGCTTTTGGAACTGTTTCGTGAACCGGCTCTACCGTTCCATCTGCGGATCGCCGGCGATGGACCGTTGCGCCAACAAGTCGAACGGGCGGCGGGCTCCCATATTCAGTACCTCGGCTTTCTCACGGCTTCTCAGAAGGAAGAAGCACTCCGCTATGCTACAGTGCTTGTCCTGCCGTCCACCTGTTTTGAGAACTTCCCGCTGGCGGTCATGGAAGCCAACGCCTGGGGGACACCCGCGCTGGTCAGCCATCTGGGGGGATTGGCGGAAATAGTCCAGACGGGAGAAAACGGAATGACGTTCGAACCCTTAAACGGACGTGCGTTTTGGCACAGCTTATCGGAGTTGCAGAGGAAAACAAATTCCTCCGCGCTGCGGCAGCGCTGCAAGAACTTTGCTCAAGAACGATTTTCTGCCTCGACTTTTCTTCGAAAGCGCCTGGATTTGTATAAAGAAATGGCCGCTTCGGCTTGCGTCGGCGGGATTTGACCGTTATAATAGCCGCTGTCGTCGAGCAATACTGAACGTCTATTTTGTGACTATTACCTCAAACCCAACGATAGCTCCCCTATCAGTCACCCCGCGCGAAAGACGTGCGATCCAGGATCCTCCTGGTGTTAACGTGCTGGGAGTTCGATTTCATTGCCTGACTCTTGAGACCTCTTTGGACCGGATTCATGACATTATCCAAGAGGGAATGCCGCATCACATCGTTCTAGCCAATGCCTACACGGTTGCCTTGTGCCACCGGTCTCCGACTCTTAAAGATTTGCTGAATCGAGCCAACCTCGTTTTAGCGGACGGGATGTCTATTGTCTGGGGCGCACGCTGGATCGGTGTATCACTCCCGGAAAGGGTGGCTGGCCCGGACCTTATGGAAGCGCTCTGCGCGATATCGGAAAGACGAAATTATCGAATCTTTTTGATGGGTAGTTATTCCGAAAACCTGGATGCTTTACAGCGTACACTTCTGCTGCGTTGGCCCGGACTGACGATTGTGGGGTATTACAGTCCACCCATGTGTGAACGTTTTGAGGAAAGTGAAACGCAATTGATTGTGGATCGGCTGCGGGAGACGAAGCCGGATATCTTATTCACGGGTATTTCGGCGCCAAAACAGGAGATCTGGATCGCAGAGAATTTGGGCCGGCTGCAGGTGCCGGTCGCCATGGGGGTCGGTGCGGCTTTTGATTTTCTTTCCGGGCGCATTCCCCGCGCGCCCCTTTGGATGCAAAAAATCGGATTGGAATGGCTCTACCGTTTGTGGCGAGAACCACGCCGACTATGGCGGCGTTACGTCTTAGGCAACCTGATATTTTTATCGCTTCTTCTGAAGGAGCTCGTCAGCTATAAGGTTTCTCGTCTTCGGGTTTTCCGCTTCTAAATTGTTCTCTTTCCTAAAAGCCTCCCCCGAAGCATGGGTTCTCTTGATGGTGGTGGCGGTTCCCCTGGAGTTCAGTCATGCTCTGGGATCCCTTCCGGCCTTATCACCCATTGATTATCTTTGCGTTCTGGCGGCGCTTTCTTGGATTAACCGTGTCACCATTAAGCGCGTTTGGCCGTTTCTTCTTGAGATTTTTGGCCTGCCCGCGATCTGCGCCTGGAGCGGTTTCTTTTTCTTTGGTGTAGTAATTAGTTTACACCTGGGAGGAAGCGTACGCGGTCCTCTGCGATGGATGGAATCCTTATTTTTTTTCTTCCTGGCTTCTTTGGCTGCTCGAGAATTCCCATTATTTAAGATCCGTTACAGCCAGACACTCCTGTGGATTGGGGGGGTTATTTCAATCCTAGGACTTTGGCAATTTGTTCACGCAGGCGGAGATTATCGCGCTGCCTTTGGGACGTTCCGACAGCACAATATCCAAGGTGCGTTTCTATCACTCGTTATGCCGGTGGGTTTCGCAGTCGCCTATCTTCGGCGTAAAACATTCTCCGGTGCCTTATGGACATTACCCTTT
>JBGPLV010000210.1:0-3834 GCA_041486625.1 Elusimicrobiota bacterium | reverse complement strand
GGTCGAGCTCGCGCAGCCGCTCATTGGCTTCCACCAGGTTTTTGGTTCGTTCCTGCACGTTTTCTTCCAGAGTCAGGTTGGCCTGGCCCAGCGCTTCGTAAAGCCGGGCATTTTCGATCGCGGTCGACGCCTGGGTCGCATACATCGCGTAAAAACGCCGCTCGGATTCCGACAAGCGCAACGTGACATGGGTTCTGGCCCCGACAATGAATCCGATCAGACGCGACTTGATTCGCATGGGCAGAAGAAGGAGCGAGGACACCGACAGCGCGCTTAAGAATCTCCCCCAGGCGGCCGGCGCGAAGGCGGCGGTTTGCAGGTAGACGTCTTCTTGCTGCAGCGCGGGCAACAGAAGCTCCTCGAAACTTTCAAGAAATAAACGATATTCCATGCTGGAAAATCCCGTGTATGCGCTTTGCAGCGGTTTCTGGGAATTTTTTTCAAGGAAGACAATGCCGCTTTTTTCGAAATCCAGATCCTTGGTCATGGATTCGGAAATGCCGCTTAAAATGAGTTCGAGATCGAACGTCGAATTGATGTTGGAGCCGATCCGGTGGAGAGCGTGAAGCTGTGAGATTTGCTGGTCAAATTTTTCGTTCGCCCGGTGAAGCAAATAATCCGTGCGAATGAGGGTACGGGCCGTCCGGTCGAGTTCTTCGTAGGCTTTACGTAACTCGTTCAGACCCCTCTTTTTCATGCGGGGTTTCAATTTTGACTTGATAATCCGCGGCATTGTTAAAAAAGTTTATCCCTGGAAATGCTCGATTTCAACTCTTTTTTTGGAGCGTCATTTGTCGAATCTCATTGATTTTATCACGCAAAGCGGCAGCCAGCTCAAACTGAAGGTTGTCCGCGGCCTCCTCCATCTGGGTTTCCAGATCCCGGACCAGGCCGGGAATTTTCTCTGGATGCAGGAGCGGCTCTTTTTCATCAATAAATAAGCGCGAGACATGCGCCCCGTAGGCCTGGACCTGGAATTCTTCGAGTTCTTGAACTGATTTCCGGATGGTTTGCGGGGTGATATGGTGCTCGGCGTTGTGGGCCAGTTGTTTTTTCCTCCGGCGCTCCATTTCCTTCAGAGCCCGGTCCATGGATCCTGTCCGCTGGTCGGCATACAGGATGACCCTCCCATTCACGTTCCGGGCAGCCCGTCCACAGACCTGAATGAGCGTCGTCTCACTGCGTAAAAAGCCTTCCTTGTCGGCATCCATCACGGCCACCAATGACACTTCGGGCAAATCGAGCCCTTCGCGCAGGAGATTAATTCCAACGAGGGCGTCAAAGTTTCCTTTTCTCAAGTCTTTTAAGATCTCGATGCGCTTCAGGGTATCAATTTCCGAGTGCAGATACCGGACGCGTAGGTTTTTGCGCAGGAAGAAATCCGCCAGATCCTCCGCCATGCGTTTGGTCAGGGTCGTGATGAGGACCCTTTCGTTATTCTTGGCAGTGACCTCGATTTCGCGAATGAGGTCCTCCACCTGCCCTTCGGTCGGACGAATGTCCACGGCGGGGTCGACCAGCCCGGTCGGCCGAATTACCTGTTCGACAACGACTCCTTGGGTTTTCTTCAGTTCATAAGGCCCGGGAGTGGCGGAGACATAGATCGTCTGGGGGACAAGGGCTTCAAACTCCGCGAATTTGAGCGGACGGTTGTCGAGCGCCGAGGGGAGCCGGAACCCATAGTCGACCAATGTCTGCTTGCGGGACCGGTCTCCTTCGTACATGCCGTTGACTTGGGGTAGGGAGACGTGGGATTCATCGATCACGAGCAAGAAATCCTTGGGGAAGTAATCAAGGAGGCAAGCTGGGCGTTCTCCGGGCTCGCGGCCGGTTAGATGCCGGGAGTAATTCTCGATCCCGTGACAGAACCCCATTTGAAGCATCATCTCGACGTCAAAGCGGGTGCGCTGATCGATTCTTTGGGCTTCCAACAGCTTTCCCTTGGCCTTGAAGAAAGCCACCTGTTCGGCCAGTTCCTGCCGGATGGCGTTGGCGGCCTCTTCAAGCTCCGGGCGCGTGCTCACAAAATGGCGCGCCGGGTAAATGTAGGTCTTCTCCTTTTCGCGGATCGCCTTGCCGGTCACGGGATGAATCTCCGTGATCTTCTCGATTTCATCCCCCCACAGCTGCACGCGCAGGGCCGTCTCCAGATACGCGGGAAAAATTTCGATCGTATCGCCCTTGACCCGAAACTTGCCGCGCGAAAACTCCACCTCATTGCGCTCGTAGTGAATGTCGATCAGGCTCCGGAGGAGCTCTCGGCGCGGGATCGATTTCCCACGCTCAAGCCCCACGCACATGGATTTGTAGTTCTCGGGCGAGCCTAATCCATAGATGCAGGAGACCGAGGCGACGATAATCACGTCGGACCGCTCCAGAAGAGAACTGGTGGCCTTCAGCCTCAGCCGGTCGATGTGATCATTGATGGAAGAATCCTTTTCGATATAGGTGTCGGAGGAGGGTACGTAGGCTTCGGGCTGGTAGTAATCGTAATAGGAGATGAAATATTCCACGGCGTTTTCGGGAAAGAACTGCTTAAACTCGGCGTAGAGTTGGGCCGCCAGGATCTTGTTGGGGGACAAGACGAGCGTCGGCTTTTGGACCTGGGTGATGACATTGGCGGCCGTAAAGGTCTTGCCGCTACCCGTCACCCCCAGAAGCACCTGATGGCGGTCCCCAGCGCGAACGCCCTTGACGAGTTCTTCGATGGCGGCCGGCTGGTCTCCGGTAGGTTGGAAAGATGAAACAAGCTGAAAGGAAGACCCCATGATTGAAATTATACACGTAGGCGAGGCGCGGGGCGCCACCTCGACAATTTATCGGCGGATGGGAAATTGTTTAAGGAAGTGCTGGACGAGCGAGTTTAAACTCTCGAGATCGAACGGTTTTTTGACGTGGGCGACCCGGGGGGCGTCGGCGATGGCCGGGTACACATCCTTGGATAACTCTCCCGTGATAAAAATGACCGGGATCGTGGCCGTCTCGGCGGAAGCGCGCAGGTACTCCAACACCTTCAAGCCGCTGGTCATCGGCATATTGACGTCCAAGATCACCAGATCCGGATGGTGCTCACGTGCCATTCGGACCGCCATCTGACCGTCATAAGCGCGAAGCACCTTGTGCCCCAGGATTTCTAAATTTTCTTGCAGGAGATGGACAATGGCAGGATCGTCGTCCGCGACCAAAATGCGATAGGTATCGGTTTGGGATTTTACGGCCATGCCGATACGATAGCGAAAGGAATATGCCGCCACAATAGAACGAACGGCTCTATTTTGGACGGCGGAAGACCTAGCTTATTTTTAGGCCTGCGGGTTCAGACGGGATATTTTTCCAGAAGCTGGCGAACGAGCGAGTTCAAGTCATCGAGATCGATCGGCTTTTTCACATGGGCCACGCGAGGCGCAGATTCCAAGGCCGGGATCACATTCGCGGAAGCCTCCCCGCTCAGGAAAAGGATCGGAATATTCTTTGTTTCGGGTAGGGCGCGCAGGTATTCCAGAGCCTTCAGGCCGTTGATCAGGGGCATATTGACGTCCAGGACGATAAGCTGCGGCTTGGAGGTTTTAGCGAGCTGCAGCGCCATCTGGCCATCATAGCCCTCCAGGACCCGATATCCCTCCAGTTCGAGGTTTTCCTTGAGGAGATGAACAATCGACGGATCATCGTCGATCACGAGAATAGTAGAAGCCATGGGCGCTTGAGAATTATAGTAGATTCATCTGGAATTGTAGGGGGCGCCGGCTGGCGCCCTGAGCCAGGCCGCTATACGGGCCGCGGCCCCTCCTCCTGTTTCTTGAGGATGAGGGACCATCGCTGCAGATGGGGATGCAG
>JBGPLV010000209.1:0-3844 GCA_041486625.1 Elusimicrobiota bacterium | reverse complement strand
GTGGGTTTGACGGCGGTGGGATCGACCAGTTCCGGTTTGTCGGCCTGCACAATCGCGTAAAACAAATCCTGCATATCTTCGTCCGTCTTGGCATCCGAATCAACGATGAAGCTGAAGTACAGGTTCGGATATCGCGCGAGGAGCTCCTGAACCGCCGGTTTTTTCTCCCCCCGCCAATGCTCGAAAAGCGCGTCGAAGACGGATTTGTCTCTCACCCAATCGGCAAAAACGACCTTCGGATTTTGTTCGGCGTCAAAGATCACGAGTTCGTAGATTCCCGGGGTTTGAGGAGCGTGGTTATAAAGCGCCTCTTCCTTAAACCGGTAGCTGCGCTCCGACTGCCAAATGCCAAATTCTTTGGTCGTTACTTGCATACCTCCGCGGGAGGGTTGACACCCGCGGTTTTCTCAATCGGCGCTTCCACCAGGTTTCCCCACTCCGTCCAGGAGCCGTCATAGTTCCGGACGTCTTTGTATCCCAAAAGATACTTGAGGACAACCCATGTGTGGCTGGACCGTTCGCCGATGCGGCAATAGGCGATGGTTTCCTTGTTGGGCGTAACGCCTTTACTTTGGTAGA
This sequence comes from Elusimicrobiota bacterium, assembly GCA_041486625.1. Taxonomy (GTDB): domain Bacteria; phylum Elusimicrobiota; class Elusimicrobia; order 2-01-FULL-59-12; family 2-01-FULL-59-12; genus JANLWZ01. The sequence goes on along the minus strand of JBGPLV010000209.1, from coordinate 3,265 downwards.
GGGCTTTGAGCTCGTCCGCAGATTTAAAGCTCCCGTCGTCCTTCACCGCCTGAACCCAGGGAATGCTTTGGGCACCGGGAATATGGCCACCCCGCTGTGCGGTCTCGCTCATGCCCGGAGGGGCGATGATTTTGCCGGTGTATTCATCCACCGAGCGGACGTCGACGAGATTGTATTTCTCCGGCTGGGTGAGCGTGCTCATCACCTGATCGCGGAACGCGCGGATCGTATTGTCGGGGTCTTTCGCCCGGTAGGAAGCCTTCGGGACGTTTGTTTTGTCCGTCGTGAGAGGGCGGTTTTCGAGCACCCATTTCTTCCGGCCGCCGTTCATCAATTTCACATTCTTGTGGCCGTAATAATTGAATTGCCACAGCGCCCAGGCGGCGAACCAGTTGTTGTTGTCGCCATAGAGGATGACGGTCGTCTCGGGCGTGATGCCAGCCTCGCTGCAGAGGGCTTCAAACTGGGATTTCGAGGCCAGCGTCCGACGGACCTGGTCCTGGAGCTGAGTCTGCCAGTTCCAGCCCACCGCGCCGGCGATATGCCCCTGGTCGTAGGCCGCGGTGTCCACATCGACTTCCACAAGCCGCAACCCCGGATCTTTGGCATGCGCTGCCACCCAATCCGTTTCCACTAAGACTTCAGGATGAGCATAGTTGTTTGCCATATCGGCCTCCTCTTAATATTTTGGTTGCTTTTATTCTACCTCTTTGTCAGGGGTGTAACCACCACCGGAGGGCTTCCAGGACGCTGCGGCCCCATACCCACACGGCGCGCGGCCCCGTCGGGTGGAACGCCTGACGGGATTCTGGGGTTCCCACGAACCTCCAATGCCAGGGCTCGTAGCTCACCCCCTGCCAGTTCCCGGGAGGAAAAGACAATTCAAAATTGAAGTTGGCCGCGTGCTCTTTCAGCCATCGGAAGGCCTTGGTGCGCTCGAACAACGGGTTGTCGTCCGCTTCAGGGTCATCCAGGTCTCCAATATCCAACGCCCAGCCTGTCTGATGCTCCGAAAACCCCGGCGGCGCCAGCCACTTGATTCCGTTCCGCGGCCCATGCTTGCGTTTGGCCCCTTCAAACTGCTCGCGCTGGAGTTCCGGCGACCGGTACGCCCAGATCACGTAGAGCCTGACGCTGTCTACCTTCGCCGCATCGCCCATACGCCGATACGCCGACACAGTTTCCTGTCGTGCCAGGTGAGTCGACTTGTCGTCCCGGGATTTTCCGATCGTCACCAATAGTTTCGGATTGACTTGCGGGCACCAGCGGTGAATGACGAGGCCTGCAGGGAGAAATCGCATGCATTAATGCTACAAAAGCAAGAACCCCCGAGGCCGGGGGCTCGATAAAAAGCCAATCTTGGTTGTGTAACCTATGCGGCGCGGAAAATGGCTTCGAGCCGATTTTGCATAGCGAGGGCTTCCGCCTCTCGCTGAGACATTCCGCTTTGAACCAGCGCGTCAATCGCCCATTGCGTCATTCGTCTCGGCATGTTGACAATAGCACCGGGTGTGCGGCCGAGCGTTTCCAGGGCCTTTAGGAGCGTGTTGTTAACACGCGCTTCTTCCGGTCGGAAGATGTTTAAGATCGCGCGTACGACCATGACCAAGACACCGCTAGTCCACAAGATCGGCGCCAAAAAGTTAGCCGTCAATTCGCCGATCGTATTGTTATAAATCCGAATCAATAGACTGGAACCACGCGCACGACCGGCAAACCATGGCCCCATGAGCGGAATAGACATTAACCAACGGCCTTGTAAGACTTCCTCAGGTAGGAGAAGAGGATGAGCCCCTGCCACATCGGCCGTGGAGGCAGCAGGCCTAAATGGATGTAAGCCGACCCGGTTTGTTCCCACCATCATAGCCCCCATGTAAAACAGAGCGTACGCCCCACCGACTCCAGCAAGCAAGGGGATTTTAAGCGCAATCATTAAGCCAATGGCGATCATGCCAGCAGACCGCCACCACATATTGGCGGCGATGACTTGCTCCATATGAGCCGGTTTGGCTAATACGGACCCTACAAAGTATTCGTCTTGGGATTTCCATAAGAACCCATGTCCGCTTTCATCGGGGTTGTTCGTTACGACAATCGTAGTCGCTCGGTCGACATTCGGCCTTACGTTTGGCTCAATGCCGGATAACGCAGTTGGCCAATCTTCGTCGTGAGGTCCATCAGTCAACGGTGTATAGACGCCAACGACAGGCTTGTCGACCTGCTGATTGCTGAAGACCTTCTTTACGGCGACGATTTCCTCTGCGTCGTGATGGTCGGTGCGATGAGCGCGGATCTCCGCTGCATGCTGGGGAATCCAATCGTGCCGAAGGTCGAAATTATCGCGTACTTTTTCGGACACCAGCATAAAGTTTACAATCGTACCGTCCCCCCGTAATGGCGACGAGAAATACGCGAGATTCTCGGCCTCCGTCTTTCCTGACCGACCAATAAACACCTGGAACTGACCCTCCTTGTTCCTGGCTCCAAGCGCGGCGGGCGTCGCCCTTCGCGCGGTGCCCCCCTTGAAGGGACGGATCTTTAGTTTTGGATACGCCGCCTGCAATGTTTTTAGTTGAGCGATTTCCCGATTGCCGTTTGCCTGGACCGCAATATCGAGTTCGTTTGGTGAGACGCCGATGAGCTCAGCGATCCGTTCAGCCAAAATGTTGGCTGGCAATTCTGGATGCAGGAGATCTTCGACCGAGAGGGCCCCATGTTTCCGGAGCACCTGCCCTATTAGTTCCGGATTTACTTTAGCGACAACATTGATTGCGCGGGCGGAGTCTGGAAACTTTCCATAGGTGCCAACACCTGGGCCTTCGACACGAAGCGAGGAAGCGCCCGGTTTATTGTCGCCGAAACGATCTGTCCACTCAATGGGATCCACAACGACCTTGAGAATTTGCCCACCGATCGCACCACTCACATCTCCGGCACGCTTGCTTCCCTCGATCGCGCCTTGGCTGCCTTCTTTTGTCTCAAAGCCGATGTTGTGGAGTTCCTGTCCTCTCCGCCGAGCGATTTCATCCTGTACGATTTCCGCAAAGCCATCAGCGGCGGCCTTAAGCCTTTCCCGGTTTGGGTCTTCTTTGCCCATTGAGGCAACGGCACCGCGGTATCCCGCGCGCACGGTCGCCACACCCATCCACTGAGTGCTCAATTGCGCTTCCGGGATATCCCGAGCCGAAAGTAGGTTGGCACGTTTACCCGTTGGGAGTCGTCCGGCTGAGAAAACTCCTTCAAGGGATTCGACGTGGTGCGATAC
>JBGPLV010000208.1:0-3854 GCA_041486625.1 Elusimicrobiota bacterium | reverse complement strand
TCCCGATTGCCACCGAGGGCCGAAATTATCAAAACTCAAAGCGTCAAAAACCGTATCTGAACATAAGGACAGCGACACTTTGTCGGGAAAGGAGCGTACCCGTGACTTGCTAACACCTCCCTTGTTCTTGGATTGCAGTCCCTTCTCTCGGATCGTCCTATACTCGTCCTGAGTAATTGAAATTATCCCTCGAAGCAGCAAGCCCGATGGCTGTAGGGCGGCCGGAGCGGCCAGCGCAGGGGTTTCGGCCGCAGGTGCAATGGGTCTGACGTTCACCTTCCCAGGATAAAGGACGCGTAATTGGGCTTCCAGCGCAGCCCAGGCCGCTGATGTCGCCACCAATTCCTCTTCCAAAGGGAGGGGAGCTGTGAACGGCTCAAGTTGGCGCAGAGCTTCTCTTAAAAGATAGTGATCGGCGACAAGAATCGGGTCACGCAGCAAATTCAAAAATGAATACCAGGATTCATCAAGAGTCCCAATGGCCAAAAGAACTGAAACCACTTCGATGGCTAGCGGATATTTATTGAGACGATCCGGAAACTCCATGGGATCATTGAAGTCCTCTTCCCGAGCATCGCGAAAGAACGTTAGAGCCTCAAGGAGGAGTTCATGTGCACTGCGCCAATCTCCTCGTTGCAAGGATTCCTTGGCTCGAATGATCAAATGATCCGATCGATATAGGCTGAATCCAAAACCGGAGGACTTTTGATTGCCATCTGCTTTCTGAGCGGGCGGGGCGGTGGGATTCATCCTGGACCTTAAGGGGCTAATACCTTTTGGATCTGCTAAATCAAATGAAAACGTCGGTAGCACTTTGGGCAGAAGTTCTGGAAAGATGCGGCAAAAGCTATGCTCATAATAGGCGCCGGGATCATAAATCTGTACGCCGCCACGGCCGTCAATTCGGACAACAGTCCCCTCTGGTCTATTTTCCGCCATCCGAACATTCACCGGATCTAGTCCATTTTGATCGACTAAGTAGCGTCGAATATCAGAAGCTTCGATTATTTCTGGGTCTGGACTCTTGTAATTCACCGAGACAATGACCGCGCGCCAGCCTTTGCCATGTATTGCTTCCAACATGTCTTCCAAATGGTCCTGTTTGGCCAGCTTCGAATCATTAGCAAGGTCAAACCACATGTATCCGCTTGGGAGAAAATGGACAAGCAACGCATCCCCCGTACCCATGTTGTAGGCAACAACCGCCCGACAAATACTCAGGTGCGCGCCCACGGCATCGTCACGGTGTCGCGCACGATCGGTGTCGAACTCGGCAACTGTTCTAAAATCGTGCAACGCAGCCGTTGCGGCGAAGGTTTTTTCAGTTAAAACCCTGTGGGTCTCACGAATATCCTGGAGCAAACGATGGCGCAATTGCCGAGTGTAGTCATGGTGTGCCCCTTCTACGATTCCCTTCAATGGATTTTCTACCCCAGGCTGACGATTTCGCGCTGACTGTTTTATTTTGGCGGCGCTGGTTCCTATTTCCGTCAGCCCCAAGAGTTCGCGTGCCTTTAATTCATTAACAGCACCCCATATAACAATTGGCGCATACTCAGTATGCAGGTCATCGATAAGTCCAATATCGGTAAGATGGCGAAATAATCCTTGCCCAGGCGGTAAGACCGCTTCGGCAGAGACGGCCTTCGCCTGATGGATGAGGATGCAGTAAGCGTATAAGAGTGTCGTCAAACCATGGCGTTCGAACTTTTGTTGAAAAATGAGCTGCATCCAGACATCTACGGTGCGCCCTAGCTTAATTGAATGGGCACCTAAGAGCCACCGCGGCACCTCTAATTCACCCTCTTGCTTAAAACGATACGCAAACCAGATTGCTTGCTCACCCTTCAAGTCGATAACAATCACCCCATCAGAAGCGCGGATATCAATATCTCCTGCTGTTATCCGTTCATTGGCAAATCGTTCGGCAATCTTCTTCCTCAACTGATTCAACAGTAAAGAACCATCGATGGCCGGGGAGGCAGGGCCTTTTTGACGGGGCGGTTTCGACCCTCCGTAGGTATCGAAGATGAGCTCCGCCAATCGGCTAAACGTGGGATGTTGTGTGGCGGCCTTCAGCCATTGCCGGATCAGAGTGGCGATCTCCCCCACTCGTGCTATGTGGTGCTGGAGTTGGATGACTTGGCGGTCAAAATGCGCTTCGGTGAGAGCCAATGTCAAGGACTGTTCCCGGAAGATAGCCCCCCTTACCCGGCTTTCATCCGCCCTCTCCCACGTTGGGGAGAGGGGATTATTTAAGGCGGCAGCGGTCGTGGAATCAGCCAGCAGGCTGGAGACCAGGAGAAGAGCAACCAATCGATTTCCGATTGTCGATTTGCGATTTGCGATTTGCATAGATTTCCGAACGCGCGCCTACATGCGTACGACGATTGGTTAAATTGTAGTGGGTTTGTTTGGAGGGAGGAATCCGCCGAAAGGCTAATTTTTTGGGGCCAAAGGGCCCAGGCTAATGATGGGGAGTCTTGCGGGTTTCCCAGCGGACAAGCCAAATGGAGATTTCAAAGAGGGCGATCGCCGCGCCGGCCAGGACCACCTGGGTCAGGACCTCCGGAACCGGATTAAAGATCGTAGCCAACAGAAAAATCATGAAATACGAAATACGGCGGTTACCCGCGAGGAAATCGGGGCGCAGGATGCCGAGCTTCGCCAGGAAATGAAGGACAAGCGGCAGCTCAAACAAGATCCCGAAGGCCAGACACAGCAAAATAAAGAAGCTCAAATAGCCCTCGACCGAGAGCATCGGGACAAGATGCTGCGTCTTGAGGGTCAACAAAAACGCCACGGCGCGTGGAAAGACCCAAAATGTGGAGAATGCCGCGCCCGCCATAAAACAGAGATACGCGACAGGAACGATCCATCGGAAGTAACTCTTCTCCTTGGGCATCAGTCCGGCGCAAACGAAACTCCAGGCTTGGTACAACAACACCGGCAGCGCGAGCAAGAAAGAGACCCCGACAGCGATCTCGAGCTGGGCGGTGAAGGCCTCCATCGGCTGAACAAAGACAAGATCCCCTACAGGCTTGGAAAGCCAAGTAATAATTGGCGTAACGAGATAGGCCCCCACCGGCAGCCCGGCCAAGAGGACGTACAGGCAAATGAGCAATCGGCGTCGAAGTTCGCCAAGATGATCCCAGATGTTCATGTTAGACGTCATCCCCGAGTGCCTCTGTCGGGGATCCATGGATCCCCCGCCAGTGACCGCGGGGGATGACGATCATCTCGTTCTTGTGACGATGTACTGCGCGATCGCGCTTAAGGTCTGTTTCGGCGTGGAGTCCGGAAAATTCTGCAATGCTGTTTTAGCCTGCTGGGCGAAGTTGGCCGCCTGCCGTAATCCTTCTTTAATCGCTCCCGTTTCTTTGACCCAACTGATGATCCCTTGCACATTTTCGCGGGTGGGCTCGCGCAGCCAACCTAAAAATTTCTCACGTTCGATGGGTTGAAGCCTATCCCGGAGCCAGATGAGCGGAAGCGTCAATTTACCATTGGCCAGATCGGTGCGAAGGGTTTTGCCGGTGACCTCCTCTTCCCCCACGAGGTCCAGCGTATCATCGATGATCTGGAAGGCCATCCCGAGGTTCCAGCCGTAATGCCCCAAAGCCGTTGCCTGGTCGGTCGAAAGGCGCGCCAGACGCGCGCCGCCCCGCATCGCCGCTCCCATGAGAGTAGCCGTCTTGTTATCGATGAACGAGAGATATTCCGACAGCAAAAGATCAAGCTGAAAACGCCGGCTCACCTGGTTGATCTCGCCCTGGCACATGGTACGTGTCGAGCGGGCAAAGAGATCAACAAGATGCGGATCATTGATGGACGCGAGCAGCGAAAAAGCTTCC
>JBGPLV010000207.1:0-3859 GCA_041486625.1 Elusimicrobiota bacterium | reverse complement strand
TCCCTAATTTGAAGGTATGTCCCACCTCAATCCCGCGGGCATAGGCCATTGGCTTTCCGCAGCGCGGGCACGGATCGCCGCCCGACGCCTTACGCAGATCGGCGTACTGCTCCGGCTTAAAATCTCTTCCCGGCACGACATGGACAAGGTGGGTATCCTTTTTGTTGGCTCCTGTGACGCCATCGGTTATCGTCTTGATCGCATGATCGGCGATCATGCGCGCCTTGGATCCCACCGGGCCGGCAAATCCCACCGGCGAGCCGGAAAGTTGAGTGTAGGTTGCTTCGTTGGCTTTGACCACACGTTGAACGTTAAGCAGGCGCTGGAGTTTTACTTCGTTCAACTCATGATCGCCGCGCACGAGGGCCATGACGGGTGTCTCATCGGCCAGGACGATCAGCGCCTTGATGAATTGGTCGGCCGGCTGTTTGACAATTTTAGCGACCGCCTCAACACTGGAGGCGCCTGGGGTATGAACTTCTTCTGGTTTCGCGTTTCGCGTTTCGCGTTTCGCGTTTTGCGTCGTCGGAGGCGGGAGCTCGGCTCGCTCGACGTTCGCCGCATAACCGCAGGAACAGCTGACAATGCCTTCTTCGCCGGACTCCGCCAGCACCATAAACTCGTGCGAGAAGCTTCCGCCAATGGCTCCCGATTCGGCCTCGACAGGACGGAAGGTCAACCCGCAGCGGGTAAAGACTCGCTTGTAAGCTTCGACCACCTCCGGGTAGTACCTTTCAACGTCGGCCTCGTCCGCATGAAACGAATAGGCATCCTTCATATAAAATTCGCGGGCGCGCATGATGCCGAATCGCGGGCGGATCTCATCCCTGTACTTCACGCCGAATTGATAGAGCACGAGCGGAAGAGACCGGTAGGACCGGACTTCCCGGCGCACGAGATCCGTAATTACTTCCTCGGCCGTAGGCGCGAGACAAAACTCCGCGTCCTTGCGGTCTTTCAGGCGCATGAGCTCTTTGCCGTAGAGCCCCCACCGGCCGGTTTCCTCCCATAGATTCTTAGGCTGCAGCTGAGGCAGCCACACTTCCTGGCCGTTTATGCTGTTCATTTCCTCGCGGATGATCTGTTCCACTTTCTTGAGCACGCGCAAGCCCGCGGGCAGCCACTCATATATTCCGGCGGCCAGCTTCCGGACGAGGCCGGCACGCAGCATCAGCTGATGCGAGATGGTTTCGGCTTCGCGTGGAACTTCGCGTAAGGTCGGGATGAACGTGCGGCTGAGGCGCATTTATTTCCAGAATCCCAGACGCCAGCGGAGCACGTCCTGGTAGGAGGCGTACAAGAAGATCGTCAGAACGAGGGAAAGCCCAATCGCGTGCGCCACCTGCATCGTCCGGCGACTCAACGGACGCTGAATGATGCCCTCGATCGTGTACAGGAGGATGTGGCCACCATCCAGCACAGGGATCGGGAAGAGATTAAAAAGCCCGAGACCTGTTGAGATAATCGCAATCAGATAGATCACGTAGGCGATCCCCTCCCGCGTGGCTTTGGTCACCATCTGGGCGATTCCCAGAGGCCCGGAGAGTTCCTTCGGTCCTTCAAAATGACGAAGCTTGTTGGTGAGATACTTTAAGGGCTGAAGCGTCCATACCTTGACGTCCTTATAGGCCGCCTGAAGGCTGCCCTTAAATCCAGGCTGCACTTTATCCACTTTCGGCATGATCCCGATAAGACCGATGCCTAGCTGGGCATCGCGCCTCGGCGTGAGCACGATCTTGATGGATCGCGGAGCTTTTCCTGGAACCTGGGGCCGCTCCACTTTGACGTTTAGCTTTTCTTCAGGGTGTTCATGAATGATTTTCGCCATCTCTTCCCAAGATTTCACCAAGGTGCCATTGATGCTGACGATGCGGTCATTTTCCTGGAGCTTGGCTGCGGCGGCCGGAAGTCCCGGCACGAGGTCGCCCACAATCGGCTGATCGGACGGCTGCAGAATCCCCCAGACACCGGCAACGAGCGCAAAAAGCGCGAAGGCCAGCACGTAATTCATGAGCGGCCCGGCAAAGGCGATCAGATTTCGCCGGTACCAGGGCTGCGAGAAAAATTCATCTGGCTTATTCTGCCGCTCGTCCAAAAATTCACCCGCGAGCTTGACCATTCCACCGAGGGGAATCACACAAACAGAGTAGCGGATCTTTTTGGAAGTCCAACCGAAGAGCTCCGGGCCAAAACCGACTGTAAAACGCTCGACGCGTACACCCAGTTTAAGCGCCATCACAAGGTGGCCCAGCTCATGGATCACCACCACAAGCCCCAAGCAAAACACGGTCAGCACAATCCGCGCGATAAATTGCATCATCCTAATAACTCCTTAACGAGCTTCGCCGACTCTCGGCGAGCCCATTGATCTGTCTCTAAAATGGCCTCCAGGGACATTTTCCCTGCGTCCTTGTGTTTGGAGAGCGTCTTCTCTACAATTTTAGCAATGTCTGTGAAGCGAATCTTTCCATCCAGAAACGCGTGAACCGCCACTTCATCGGCCGCGTTTAAGACGGTGGGCCAACGACCACCTTTGCGAGCGGCTTCACGGGCGAGCGCCAAGCACGGAAATCGCCGGAAATCAGGCTCATAAAATTCGAGCGTTTTGGCTTTGGCCAAATCTAAGGACGGCAGCCGGCCGGGCTTTCTGGCGGGATAGGTCAGAGCGTATTGGATGGGCAGACACATATCCGGCCAGGACAGCTGGGCGAGCATCGCCCCGTCAACAAAATCCACCAGAGAATGGACGATCGACTGGGGATGAATAATCACTTCGACCTGCGAGATGGGCAGCCCAAAGAGGACGGCCGCCTCGATTGTCTCAATGCCCTTGTTCATGAGCGTGGCACTGTCGATCGTGATTTTTTTCCCCATCTTCCAGGTCGGATGAGCGAGCGCCTGGGCGACCGTCACTTTCGAGAGATCCCCCTCATAACGATAGAACGGGCCACCCGAAGCGGTCAGGACGAGGCGCTTCACTTCCTTGCCGGAAGACCCTTGCAGGCACTGAAAGATCGCGGAGTGTTCACTGTCGACCGGCAGAAGTGTGGCGTCGGCGCGTTTGGCTTCGGCGACGACAAGTTCTCCCGCCATGATGAGCGCTTCCTTATTCGCGAGCGCGACCATGTTTCCCGCCCGCAAGGCGGCCAGGAGCGGCCGAAGGCCGATGGCCCCCACGACGGCGGACAGAACGAAATTGGCGGATGGCCACTGGGCAAGCTCCACTAATCCCTCAATACCACTCAAGACAACCAGGGGTTTCCCCCCGACCCGGATTCCCTTTGTACGAATGTCCTTGGCGGCGGCCTCTTCCCAAACCGCGATGACTTCCGGCTGGTAGCGGTGGACCTGTTCGAGAAGGCGACCGGTATTTCCATAAGCACTTAAGCCGACGACTTGGCAGCTCTCGCCCAGTTGCTCTACAACGCCTAAAGCGTTCACGCCGATGGATCCCGTTGATCCAAGGATGACGATGCGCCGTTCCTTCGAGCGCGCGTCAGGCTCGGACTTTGTCCTGCTGGATGGCCGTTCAGACATTTTAATGTTCACGGGATGTTTAACGTTTAAGAAACGACCAGTAATAATAATAGAAAGGTGCGGTCAAAAGGAATGAGTCGAACCGGTCCAAGACCCCTCCATGTCCAGGCAGAAGCAGTGAAGAATCCTTGACGCCGGCCCCACGCTTTAAAACCGACTCTCCCAAATCAGAGGCAAATGCCAAAATACCGACCAGAAGGGATAGGCCGACCGCTTCGGTCAGCTTCAGCTGTTGGCGAAGGAATCCTATCTGGAAGAACACGCCGACCGCGCAGGCGCCGATGAGGCCGGCCATCGTTCCCTCCCAGGTTTTTTTGGGGCT
>JBGPLV010000206.1:0-3884 GCA_041486625.1 Elusimicrobiota bacterium | reverse complement strand
TCGTAATTGACGACGGAAAGTGCCGCAGAAAATAAACCGCCTGTAACAGGGTAAGGGTGAAAAGGTGGGGTAAGAGCCCACCGGTCCCATCGTGAGATGGGGCGCATGGCAAACCCCACTGGGAGCAAGATGCCTGCGACGGTCGATGTCTTATCGTCGCGGGGTTTCGAGGAGAGCCGGCCCAGCTCGCTTGCACTCGAGGTCGTCGCCAAGAAGAATGGCGCTCGCTGGTTTCGAAAGAAGCCGGAACAGAATTCGGTGTACAGAATGCAGCTTTCGCTTTGTGAAAAATCCTCCGTTTTTTCCGACGGAGGATTTTTCTTTTTGGCGCCCGTTGACAGGCGCGCACATGGGGGATATACTGGTGCACAGTGGGGAAAAGTGGTGGAAAGTAGAAAACCTTTTTTCATGGGCCAGTATGAGCACGGGTTGGATGATAAGAACCGGCTCTTTCTACCGTCGCGTTTTCGTGAAAAAAGCCGCAGTGCGGATTTCATCCTGACCCAAGGCTTGGAGCGGTGTCTTTTCCTCTTTCCCCTGGAGTCATGGGACGCGCTGGCCGGAAAACTAGCGGATCTCCCGCTGGCCAACAAAGTGGAAGAACGCGCCTTTAAGCGGATTTTGCTCTCAGCTGCCTGCGAAGCGGCGGTGGACAGCCAGGGACGCATTCTCATCCCACAAAATTTGAAGGACTACGCGCAGATCGAACATAACGTAGTGGTCTTAGGGGTCTTGAAGCACGTCGAAATATGGGCCAAGGAAGAATGGAATCACTATCGCAAAAAAGCTCGAGCCAGTTTCGAGAAGGTGGCTCCGCATCTCGAGCTGTGACGACGTATGAACACCTTCCCGTCCTCGGGGAGGAGGTCCTTCGGGCGTTCGACCTCGGCCGAGAAACGGTCGTTGTAGACGGCACGCTGGGGCTTGGCGGCCATACGGAGCTCCTTCTCCAACGCTACGCGAAGATGCGGGTCCTGGGCTTGGACTGGGATTCCCGGGCGCTGGCAACCGCGCGTGAGCGCCTGCAAGTTTTTGGGGATCGTTTTGAAGGGATTGAAGCCAACTATGTCGATCTCCCGTTGATATTATCCCAGAGAGGTCGTGGGATGGTCGACGGGGTCCTGCTTGACTTAGGGTTGTCATCGATGCAGCTCCTGGATTCGGATCGTGGATTTAGCTTCTTGCGGCCCGGGCCACTCGATATGCGAATGTCTCGTTCGCTGACCACGACGGCCTGGCAGCTCCTGACCCGTTCGAGCGAAGGGGAACTGGCGGACATGTTTCGGACCTACGGCGAAGAGCCGCAATCGCGTAAAATCGCCCATGCGTTAAAAGAGAACCTGAAAAAGAAAGCGCTCCCCAATGACGCTTGGCAGGTGGCCGAAACGATCCGTCGAACCGTCGCCTCGCCGCTTCACCGCATCGATCCGGCGACGCGGTGCTTCCAGGCATTGCGGATTGTCGTGAATCAGGAGTTGGCGAATTTGGATAATAGTTTAGGGTTCATAAAAAATATTTTGAATCCTGGAGGCCGCGCCGTGATCATTTCGTTTCATTCGTTGGAAGACCGCCGGGTGAAAACGGCTTTTCAGCATGCCGCCAAAGGGTGCGTGTGCCCTCCGAGAATTCCTCAATGCGTCTGCGGGCAAACCCCGTGGGGGAAGCTCGTCAACCGGAAGGTGATGGTGGCCTCGGAGGCGGAAACGCAGGCCAACCCGCGCGCGCGCAGCGCCAAGATGAGGATTTTGGAAAAGCTATGAGAGGTCGACCTGACTTAGAAACCATCCGTAAGTGGATAAAAATCTGCAGCGTGATTTTGGTCATCTTGATGCTCCGTGTATGGGTAAACGTGCAGGCCCAGCGGCTTGAACGGCAGCTCAAAGTCATGCGCACGGAGGCCGACCGTCTGACCTACGAAAATGGACGCCTCCAAATGCAGATCTACCAGTACGAGGCCCCGAGTAATCTGGAGGCGATCGCTAAAAACAATTATTCGATGGTCCCCCTGGACCCATCCCACCGGGTGGGTATTCAGCCGTGATCCGGACCAAGCGCCTTTGGACCACGACCTTTTTCTCCCTCATCTTTTTTGCTTTTGTGGCTGGGAGACTCGGTTATTTGCAGCTCTATTGCCATGCTGCTCTTCAGGAACGCGTGGACCGCGAGCGGTCGCGCGCCCAGCGCATGGTTGAAGTTGAGCCTCGAGGCGCGATTCTGGACCGCACCGGAGCGGTCCTTGCCATGAGCATTCAGGGAGGAGCCTGCTTTGCTGATCCCCATCGCGTGGTGAGTGTCGAAGAATCCGCACGACTCCTGTCGCCGCTCCTGCACCAGTCGGAGGCGGTTCTCAAGGGCAAACTGACTTCGAGGAAGCACCCGCCAGACGGGCCGGCGGGTGGTCGCCGGACGCGTGGAGACCACTTCGTCTGGCTGGCCAGGCGCCTTGATCCGGAGACCGCCGAACAGGTGAAGGCCCTGAAACGTCCGGGCGTGACGGTGACGACGGATATCAAGCGGTTTTACCCGGAGGAGTCGCTGGCTGCGCAAGTTTTGGGCGTTGTGGGGGATAATCAGCAAGGTCTTTCGGGAGTCGAGCTGATCGCCGACCGCTGGCTCAGCCGCCGATCCGTTCCTTTTCTATTTAAACAGTGGTCTTTTGATAAACGCAAAATCACCACGTTGACCTCCCGGTCCGATTTGGCTTCTCATTCCGTGGTCTTGAGCATCGACCGCAACCTCCAGATGATCGTCGAGCAGGAGCTTGCCGTCCAAATGAAGATGTCCAAGCCCAAAAGCGGAACCGTCATCGTCCAGGATCCCCAGACTGGCGAAATTCTGGCCATGGCAACGGCCCCTTCGTTTAATCCCAATCTTTGGGGTAGTCCCATGCAACCGGCTGATTTTGGGCCGGAAGAGCTTAAAAACCCCGCCGTCGAACACGTCTTTGAACCCGGTTCCACATTCAAGATCGTCACCGCCGCCGCCGCCCTTGAAGAACGCCGCGTATCGACCACGGATTCTTTCTTCTGCGAAAACGGAAGCTGGGACATCCCCGGACGCACCATCCACGACCATGAACGGGAAGGGTGGCTCACGTTTTCGCAAGTCATTAGCCATTCCTCCAATATCGGCACGGCGAAAGTCGCGCGCCGCCTCGGACGAGATCCGCTCTACCGTTACGCGCGCGCCTTCGGGTTTGGGATGCCGACAAGCTGCGGGTTGCCCGGCGACGGCGCCGGCATCTTGCGCCGGACGCAAGAGTGGCATTTGACGAGTCTTGAAACGATTGCCTTCGGCCAGGAAATTGGCGCCACGCCGCTACAAATGGTCAATGCCTACAGCGTGATTGCCAACGGCGGCTGGCTCCTTGAGCCGCGCTTGTACAAAGGTGTCGTGGACGAGAACGGCCAGTATCGACAGTGGGCGGCATCGCCCCCCATCCGCCGGGTTATTTCGCCCCGCACGGTCGCCATCCTTAAAATGATCTTAAAAAGCGTTGTCGATGAAGGTACTGGTAGAGCAGCCCAAGTTATCGGAATCTCCATCGCCGGAAAAACCGGGACCGCGCAGAAGATTGATCCCCGGACGCGCCAATATTCCGATGCGCATTATTTGGCCTCTTTCTGCGGTTTCGCGCCGGTGGATCATCCAAGGTTGGTCATCGGAGTGTTTTTGGACGAGCCTCAGACCAATTATTGGGGGGGGTCTGAGGCCGCCCCACTTTTCGCCCGCATTTTGAAGCATGCCGGACCTTACCTTAAACTCCAGCCCGAGCCATTCGGCCCTCTGGCCACCTCGCGAATCGTCACGCGAACGTAAATGAAAACATTGCAATCGATCCTTCAGGGTCTTCCCTGCGACGTCATCGGCCCGGCCGATGTTTC
>JBGPLV010000205.1:0-3906 GCA_041486625.1 Elusimicrobiota bacterium | reverse complement strand
CGAGCCCCGTCTGCCGTCGCTGAAAGGGAAGCTGGCTTCCAAAAAGGCTGCCATTCCCAAATGGGATGCGGCGGCGATTAACGCCGATAAGTCGAACATCGGACTCGGCGGGTCTCCGACCATCGTCGCCTCAAGCTTTAATCCGCCCCCCCGCAAGGGCGGAGAGCGCGTGGAAGGCGCGACGCCTGAAGAAAAGGCAAAGAAGCTGATAGCAAGATTGAGGGAATTGAAAATTATTTAGCCCATGGTGTCATCCCCGAGTGACTCTGTCGGGGATCCATAAATAAATGATGGATTCCCGCCTACAACCGCGGGAATGACAATTTCAGAAGGAAGTTTTATGCCGAATCGAATCTTCGTTCTCAATGATCGCTGCACCGGATGCTCCGCCTGCGCCAAGGTGTGTCCGGTGACTTGCATCGACATGGTTCCGCGCCCCGCGGAAGACAAAGCGAAGGGCGTGAGATGGCCAAAACTGGCGATCATCGATGAAATCACGTGCATCTTCTGCGGGGCCTGCGTGGATGTCTGCAACAAGTTGGGCGAAAAGGCCAAGAAACCCGAGATCTTCCATGCGATCGTCATGGAAAAAGAGGTGGTGGTCTCGACCACTCCGGCCATCGATCCCGCGCTCTACAAGGGCGTCTGGTGCTATGCGGAGGTCCGGCACGGGAAACTCGTCCCCACGATTTTTGAGCTCTTGCACGTCGCAGCCCAGATGAACGAGGTTTTGAAGGAAGAGATCTCGGTGGTGCTCATCGGTTCGAAAGTCGAACCGTTCGCCCAAGAAATCATCGAGCACGGCGCGGACAAGGTGTACGTGATCGATGATCCGATTTTCGAGAATTTTGTGGACGAGGCCTATTGCGCGGCCTTGACCGAGCTGATCCGGCAGGAAAAACCAAACAAGCTTATCCTCCCGGCGTCGACCATCGGGCGTTCTTTTGCTTCGCGGGTCGCGATCACAGCCAAAACGGGCATCACGGCGGACGCCACCGAGTTTGCGATCGATCCCAAAACCCGCATGATGCACGCGACACGGCCGTCCTTTGGGGGGAACCTCATGGCGACCATCTTGTGCGAAAAGCATAGGCCGGAGATGGCCACCGTACGCCCCATGTCTTTCCCGCGCACTCCCCGAGTGGCCGGGCGCCAGGGGAAGATCATCAAGGTCAAGGTGGATCCGTCCAAGTGGAACATCCGCGCCAAGTTTAAGCAGTATGTTCCCGAGCAATCCAAGCAGGTCGACCTTACGGCGGCCGACCGCATCGTGTCCGGCGGTCTTGGTCTCGGGAAAGCCGAAGGATTTAAGTTGATTGAAGAACTGGCCAACGTGATGGGTGCTGCTGTCGGCGCCAGCCGCGCTGTCGTGGATAAGGGTTGGATCCCTTACCGCCATCAAGTCGGGCTTACGGGTCGCACAGTTCGCCCCAAACTCTACATCGCCTGCGGCATCTCCGGCGCGATCCAGCACCTCGCCGGCATGAGCTCATCCGAATTCATCGTGGCGATCAATAAGGACCCCCAAGCCCCTCTCATGTCGATTGCCAACCTCGCCGTCGAGGGGGACCTCTACGAAATCCTCCCCGCACTCATCAAAGAACTCCAGGCCCTAAAGAACTAGCCAAATATAACTGAATAGCCCAGCGAAGTTGGGCCCCCCCTCCGTCGTCATCCCCCGCGGTCGTTAGCGGGGGATCCATCATTTTCGTTTTGATTTCTCTCACAAAAATGCTGTTTTATTGTCGTGGCCGATCCAGACTTACGACCGTGTTCAAGTTGCGAGCCTTTGTTTAAAGCGCTGCAAGCGCAACTGCTTGCCAAAGAAACCCGCGTTCATACTCTGGAAGAACGTGTCACGGAACTGGAAGGCTACGTGTTCGGCCGGCATCATCAATCTCAAAACCCCGCTAAGAAACCCGACGCCAAGGCAGGACACCCCGGCTGGTTCCGGCCCAAACCCACGGCCATCGATCGCACGGAAGAGGCCCCCTTAAGCGCCTGCCCAAACTGCGGATCTAAAGATTTATCGCTGTGCGCGGGAGTGGAAAAGCATGTTCAGGAAGATCTTGTTTTGACCGAGCCGCAGGTCACGCTGTATCGCAAACAGGTGTACTGGTGCAGGCGGTGCGGGAAGAAAGTGCGCGGGCGCGGGAAAGACGAACTCCCCGGCCGCCCGATTGGCCTGGTGGCCAAATCCATCGCGGACTTCTTACGCTACAAGATCAAAGTCACCGAGCGCGATATCGGAACGATTTTCAAGAGTCTCCTGGGGTTGTCGGTGTCTGAGGGTGCGATTCAAGGATTCCATACGCAGACGCGGCGACCGGCGAATCTGTCAACAGGTCTTCGGATAAAGATGTTGCATTTTGAACTGGACAGCACAGATGGCTGTTCTTAACTTTTTCACTTTTGCGCGCGGGGCCATTCCTCCTGTCATTTCGGAGAAGCGGGTCAGGCGCTTTTTTTATGCCATTCGTGAAGCTTTTCCGCGAGGAGGGTGTGGATGAGAGTCTGGTATGGGATGTGCTTTCTGGTCGCCATGGTCCGCAATCCCTGCAGCAGGCTGAGATCCATCCTTATGGAGATGAGATGCTTTAGGGGCCTGGCGAATTCGATGTGCACAAGATTCTTTTTCTCCATCAACGAAGAGGTGTCATGCGTGTCCCAGAAGTTGGCTTCTTCCTCATACGAAGTAAAATGAGGGATTTTTTTCGGCAGCGGTTTTAATTTTTTCATAATAATCCTCTGTATCTCTGTCTTTCGGTCTTGGTCATATCGCGCGCTGTGACGACCAACCCTTTCCCGTCCCCCAACGGCTCGAAAATCACCGCCAGGTAGCGGCCCGCGGCTGAACGGCCCAGCAAAAGATAACGGCCTGAATGCGTCGTGAGCGTGCGATACTCCCCTTCAAGGACCTCGTCCACTTCGCCGGGATGAATCCCGTGGCGGGCGATGTGTTCAGTATTGCGCTCGTTCCATAGGAGCCAGTCAATACGCACCCTCGCCCCCTAAGTATAGCTGTATATACATTGCATTACAACCTCCCTTTGAGATTCACTGCCCGGGCCCATGACCGAGGTTGCCCTCTACTTCTTAGACGCGGAAACCCTAAAAATATTCACTTTGAGACGGGAGAACAGCCGCATTGTCTAGAAAACGTGGGATGGGGGGCCATTCTTAACTTTTTCACTTTTTGCCGCGGGGCCGGGTTTACGGCAAATCAGAAAGCAGAGAGCAGAAAGCAGACCGAGGGGTCTCTGCTCTCTGATTTCTGCTTTCTGACTTGACTTTTGGGCGCGGGGCCTGGCACAACGCATTCATAAGTGTATACTAACCCTGAAAGCGAGAGCCAAAAGGGAAATTCCAGAGCAGACTTACGTAAGGAGGTAAAGACCATGGCAGACTACAGCGCCTTGAAGGCCCAGTTGCGCGGCGACCTGATTCAACCGGGCGACGGGAATTATGATGAGGTCCGAAAACTGTATAACGCGATGATCGATAAGAAGCCGGCCGCCATCGCACGATGCGTCGACGTTGCCGATGTGATGGCGTGCGTGAACCACGCGGCCTCAAACAAGATCCTGCTGGCGGTCCGTGGCGGGGGACATAACGGTCCGGGCCTGGGGAGCTGCGACGGCGGCCTGGTGATCGACCTGTCGCGAATGCGGGGCGTGCAGGTGGACCCCGCCGCCAGGACGGCTCAAGTCGCAGGCGGATGCGTGTGGGGCGACGTGGACCATGCGACGCATCCCTTCGGACTGGCCGCGGCCAGCGGCATTATTTCTACTACTGGCGTGGGAGGCTTGACTCTGGGCGGCGGGATTGGTCACCTGTCGCGGAAATGTGGTTTGAGCATTGACAATTTGCTGTCTGTGGATATGGTTCTCGCGGACGGGAGCTATG
>JBGPLV010000204.1:0-3953 GCA_041486625.1 Elusimicrobiota bacterium | reverse complement strand
TGGCGATCGACGCCAACCAGCAGCGCTAGCGGTCCACCCCCGCCCGGGAACTCGCACAGAGGATCGCGGATTTGTGGGGGCTTTCTGTGACCGAACAACTGGTGGCCGTCCAGGCGGCGAAGGGCCCGTGCATCCTCCGGGGATTTGTGAACGCCATCCCGGCCCACCATCCGACCAAAGCCTATCAGGTTCTATTCGTGAACCAGCGACCTGTACAGCAACGGGCACTCAACCACGCGATCTACGAAGCCTACCGCGAGTGGCTGCCGGTCGGCCGTCACCCGGTGTACTGTCTGTTCGTGGACCTCGACCCGACTTTGGTCGATGTAAATGTGCACCCGACCAAGCGCGAAGTCCGGATCTCGGATGAGCGGGCTGTTTATGATCTTCTGTACACGATGATACGAGGATTGTTCAAAGAACGAACCGCTGTTCCTTTTGTGAACGATGCACCCATGAATCCCCTCTCCCACCGCGGGCGGGAGAGGGCAAGCGAAGCGTGGGTGAGGGGGGACATCTCCATTAAAGAATCCTCCGCCGCTATCGCCGTTCAGTCACCCTTAATGACAGAAACAACAGCATTCGGCCCCCTCACCCACACCCTCTCCCCCCAAGGGGGGCGAGGGGATTTTGTTGAGGTCGCTTCACTGCGTTACCTCGGCCAATTTCAAAAGCTGTATCTCCTCTTTGAACAGGGGGAAGAACTCATTCTGGTGGACCAGCACGCGGCGGCTGAGCGTGTCCTCTATGAGCGCCTGCTCGCTCAGGTTTCAACTCACAACGTCGCCAGACAAGTTCTTTTGGCCCCGCTTCTTTGGGATGTTTCGCCCGCCCAAGCAGAGACCGTTCGGTCCTTTACGCCTGAGCTTGAGAAAATGGGATTTATTCTGGAGGAGTTCGGACCAAACAGCTTTGCCCTGAAGGAATGGCCGGTCGTCCTTCCCGAGACAAAACAGGCCAAACGCTTTCTCGAAGAAGTCCTGGAGGCCTTTCAACATGAAAGACCTACGACACAAACCGACATCCAGCACCAGATCGCGGCGCGCGCCGCCTGCCGGGCCGCCGTCATGGCCAATGACTCGATGTCACCTCAAGAAGTGACCCGCTTGGTAGAAGATCTCTCCGCCTGCGAGCGTCCTATGACCTGCCCGCATGGCCGCCCGACCCACATCCGCCTTCCGCTCACCGAACTGCACCGCCGCTTCCGTCGAACTTGAATAAGCCCATTTTGGCGATTGTGGGGCCGACGGCTTCGGGGAAAACCGACCTTGGGTTGCGCCTGGCTCGGGAACAGAACGGCGAGATTATTTCCGTAGATTCCCGTCAAGTTTATCGCTTCCTCAGGATCGGGACCGCCAAACCTCAGGGGACCTGGAAAAATAATCTTTACGCTGTTCAAGGCATCCCCTATCACCTCGTTGACATATTGGATGCTAGTGAACGCTTTTCGGCGGCGGATTTTGTGAGGCTGGCGACCGAAAGAATCGCTGAGATCCGGGCGAGGGGGAAGACACCCATTTTTGTTGGAGGGACGGGACTTTATTACAAAGCGCTGACGGAAGGGCTCGCGCCGCCGCCCACCGCGAATGAAAGTCAAAGAGCCTCATTGAAAAAGGTGGCCGCAGAAAAAGGACGCGCGGAACTCCACAAAAAACTGGCCGCCATAGATCCGGAGGCGGCAGCGAAAATCCCTGCCAATAATATTCAAAGACTTGTTCGGGCACTGGAGGTTTATGAGCTTACCGGAAAACCGATTTCGGAATGGCATAAAGAGCATCAAAAGGAAACGGGCCCGCTGCAATTGAAATTCATTGGGATCGATTTGGCACGGGAAGAACTAATTCAGCGAATCGAAGCACGATGCCGTACAATGATCGAACAAGGCATGATTGAAGAAACGCAGGCTCTTTTGTCCCAAGGCTTCCCGGAAACTTGCCCGGCTCTGACGGGCCTCGGTTATCCGCGAGTCATCGCCTACCTGAAAGGAAAACTTTCCAAGGACGAATGTCTTAAGCTGCTCATCCAGGATACCCGCCAATACGCCAAACGCCAAATGACTTGGTTCCGTCATCAGCTTCCCGTTGAATGGAAAAAGTAATCGCGGTCTCCATCCAGAGACAGCCCCAGACGGACTCAGCCGTTCATGCGTCGATGGACGAACTACGGGAGTTGGTCTCGACCGCCGGGGGAGAAGTCGTCGAGTCCTATACTCAAAAGAAAGACCGGCCCGATCCCGCCACCTTTGTCGGCAAAGGAAAGGCGGCGGAGCTGGCTGAAAGGGCCCATAAGCTTAAAATCCATGCTCTTGTGTTTGACGATGAGCTCAAACCCGTTCAACAGCGCAATCTTGAAGAGATCACCGGAACGAAGGTCGTCGACAGGACTCGGCTGATTTTGGACATCTTCGCACAGCGCGCGCGGACGCGCGAAGGGCAGTTGCAGGTGGAACTCGCCCAACTCAATTACATGCTGCCCCGCATCACACAGCGTTTCGGACGTTTTGAACAGCAAACGGGCGGAATTGGTACCCGCGGCCCCGGCGAGCGCAAACTCGAAGTCGATCGCCGGCGTATTCGGGACCGCATGGCGGCGCTTCAGAAGCAACTCGAAAAAGTGCGCGGGGAACGCGCCCTTCAGCGCTCCGTGCGCCGGAGCGTGCCGGTCCCGCAGGTGGCTCTCGTAGGCTACACCAACGCGGGCAAGTCCACGCTGCTGAATGCGCTTTTAAACGCGAGCGCCGGCGCGCCTAAAGCGGAACAGCATCGCGTTTATACCGACGCCAAACTTTTTGCCACGCTCGATCCAACGACCCGACGAATCCGATTGCCATCGGGCCGCATTGTTCTATTCACCGACACAGTAGGATTTATTCGGAAACTCCCTACAGAACTCATCGCCGCCTTCCGGGCGACTCTGGAAGAAACCGCCGCGGCAGACCTTCTCGTGCATGTGGTGGATGCGGCCGACCCGGATTGGCCCGAACACACACGAACCGTGTTGGAGATTTTGAAAGATCTCAAAATGGATCAATTGCCGTGCTTAACGGCATATAATAAAATGGATCGCCTTTCTCCGTCGCAGAAACGCGGACTCAAGGAACGGGAAGGGTTTCTGATTTCAGCAGACACGCAAGAGGGGATCACGCCGTTTCTGGTCGCGATCGAAAACAAGCTTGCCGACCAGTGGGTTGAAAAAGAAATTTTCGTCCCCTACAGCGACAGGGCGAGACTCGCGTTAATTCATGAACACACCGAAATTCTTGAACAGGAAACGACGGACCGGGGATTTGCGCTCCGGATCCGTTCCCATCCGACTACCTTTGCCCAAGTCTTCCATGACCTTAGCGAGTAAAATCACCGTTTTGCGGATCATGGCGATCCCGTTCTTCGTTATTGCGCTTTTGGAACATTACATTGTCTGCGCGCAGGTTATTTTTTGTGCTTCGGTCTTTAGCGACGCCCTGGACGGCGCGATCGCCCGGCTGCGCGGCGAGCGCACGCCCCTGGGCGCTTTTCTCGATCCGCTCGCGGATAAACTGCTGCTCGTGGTGACTTACGTCCTATTTAGCTATCTGAACTGGATTCCGCTCTGGGTGTTTGTCGCCGTTATCTCGCGCGATCTCATCATCATCTTGGGTTGGACCGTGGTCTATATTTTGACCAACAATTCCAAGATTCAGCCGCGGCCGTTGGGCAAAATCACAACGGTTCTCCAAATGGCGGTGGCTGTCGCCAGACTCTTTAATATCGGCGATCCGCTGTATCATGGCTTACTCCACCTGATGATCGCGGGGACGATCGTGTCCGCCATCGATTATGTGTGGATCGGCAACAAACGCTTAGGAGCTTTGGAGTGACCTCTGCGCGAATCAGCTTTCTCTCCGCGACGTACCTTCTCGGCTCAGTGCCGACGGGATATTGGCTCGGTAAGGTATGGAAGGGAATCGACATCCG
>JBGPLV010000203.1:0-3985 GCA_041486625.1 Elusimicrobiota bacterium | reverse complement strand
GCCGCTAACGAACTGATCTAAACCTTGCCTAAAAAGATCAGACGCTTGCTCGCTAATAACCATATCATCGGGATCTAACTGGGATCGACGATCAGTGGTATCCATCCGTAAATTTGGGTCAGTCCGAAGGAGGTCCACAAAGGCTCGACGCTCTTTAGGTGAAAGTTCGTTTTTCAGATATTGATCGATGGCCGAAAGAGCAATGGGTGGTCCGCTTTGTCTGTGCTGATCTTGTATCGGTCGCTTTGATAATGGTTCATCCGCATCTTTCCCCTGGTCGCGACGACTTCTTCGCTTGGAGTCCCGTCGCCACCATGCGAAAACCATCGTAAAGCCGGCTATAGCGGTTATCCAAAACATCCAGTGAGTATGACCTTGCCGCGCGGAGTCCGATAGGGTTGTTTTAAGTGGTTCAGCTTTGGCGGCAGCTGCAAAGAAGAGCCCCGCTATAGGAACAAACCATGCTTTAGCTCGTTGGAATATCCCTGATTTGTATGCATATGTTTCGCGGCCACGACCTTCTCTCCGCAACCATGCGGAGGATTGCCTCCCCTCCAAAGGTGGGGCTTCAGAAGCCACCGGAGAAGCGGATAAAGCCTGCTGCGTAAAAAGCTCAGTATTCACTCTTTGAAAATTCTCGGCGAAACTTGATTTATTCATGGGAGGACGGACTGCGGACGCCATAGCAGGATCAACCGCTAGAGCGGGTAACAGGAGAAGTGAAACAATCCGCAAAAAACGCGTTTTTGACACGGGGTTTTGTAGCTGGATAAGTTTAGCCTTTGCCTGTTACAGCGAGGTTAAGCAAAAGCTCATTTTTCGGCTGGGCCCAAGGACCCAAGCTTGATTCCTCATCGACGGTGGGAAGGGTCTTGGCTGATAGGCTGCTCGGTGCTTGGTCCCCCAGTGGTAGTTGCTTATCCAGAGTCAACGCCCCCTGCCGTACGTGGCCGGGCAACAAGTGGGCGTAGCGCAAAAGCGGCACAGGGACGGCAGACATTACCCCCCTCACCCCGTGGCCTGAGAGTCTGCCACGCCCTCTCCCACCCTGTGGGGGGCGAGGGGATTCTTTATGGGCGGTGGGGTCATCGCCGGGACTTCTTTTAAAGCTAGCCGGAAGGTGAAGACGCTGCCTTCTTTGGGCTGGCTGAAAAGCGTGATGTGACCGCCATGGGCTTCGACCACCATTTTGCAGAACGTGAGGCCCAGGCCCGTGCCGCTCCGGAGAGTCATCGTCTGGCCTTCGCCCTGGACGAACTTATCGAAGATGCGTTCTTGCTCTTCTTGAGGGATCCCTTCGCCGTTATCCCGTACCTCCACAGCCAATTGGCTCCCGTCCCGGTAGAGCGAGACGGAAACCTCTCCGGAAGCGGCAGGCGTGTGACGCAGGGCGTTTGAAATTAAATTCCCCAGAACTCGGCCGAGGAGCGCGGCATCGCCTTCGACCGGAGCCAGGTCCTTACTGAGCGTAAGCGTAAGCTTCTTTTTGGCGGCTTCGGCGAGAGGCTGAAAATTGGCGATGACGCTTTT
This sequence comes from Elusimicrobiota bacterium, assembly GCA_041486625.1. GTDB lineage: Bacteria > Elusimicrobiota > Elusimicrobia > 2-01-FULL-59-12 > 2-01-FULL-59-12 > JANLWZ01. The sequence goes on along the minus strand of JBGPLV010000203.1, from coordinate 2,455 downwards.
TGCCCAGTCGGCAGGGGCAAACCGTTCGCGGTGGAGCGTGAGTTTTCCCTCCTCCATTTTGGCGACGTCGAGCAAATTCTCGATGAGCATGAGCATCTCGTGGCTGGACCTCCGGGCCATCTGCACGAAATGCGATTGGTCTTTGCTCAGCCGCCCCATGTCTCCGGCGAGCAGACTTTCCAGGCTGGGCAGAATGGTCGCCAGAGGCATTTTTAGGTCATGCACGATCATGCTGATCAGATCGCGGCGAACCCGTTCTAGTTCCGCTAAGGAACGGGTCATCTTTTCAAAGGTGACGGCGAGATCCTCCAGCTCGTCATGCGTGTGAATATCGAGGTGAATCTCGCGCTTTCCTTGCCCCACATCCTCCACCGCCACCTGCAGCTGGCGCAGAGGCTGGAGAATCCGCCAGGACACCCCGATGGCGATTAAAAGAAAAACGAGAACTGAAACAAGAGTCCACAGAATGAACTGCCTGCGCATGTGCTTGAGCGGCGCGTAGACATCGGCTTCGGGCTGCTGAATCACCACCGCGCTATTGAGCAAAGGGATCGGGAATGCGAGCGAAAGATGCTCTTCCCCTCGTTCGTCCACATAATGCGTAAGTCCCGTGGCCCGATCGGGCCTTTCCGACCATTCCCGGACCACAGGGCGGCTAGACCAGTTGGTATGGGCCAAAACGAGCTGATCGTCGGGATAAGCGAGCAGTGTTCCCTTTGAATCCACGATATACGCCACACCGCGGGGCCCAACTGTGGCCTGTTTCATCAGCGCACCGAGCTGGGTGAAGCTCATCTTGGCCAGGATCGCCCCCGAACGACGAGGATTGGCGAAGGAACGAATGGGTTCCGCCAGAAGGATCGTCGGCGCGCGATTCCCTGAAAAAAATGGGAGACCCACATAGGATTGGCTTAAGTTTTCAGAACGTTTGACCAGGCGCGGCGAAGTGTTCGTGTGACTCACCTTCAAGAGTTCCACGCCAGCCGCGTTGGTCAGCATGGTTTCCTGAAAAGCGGGCGAAGCCGCAAGCAAGTTGCGGAGCGCTTCGTACTGATCTACTCTGGACCCGGCGGAGAAAAAGGAGCTTTTGGCCACAAGCGCCACGAGGCTCCGCGCTTGCTGCACTTCATTATTCACTTCCTCTGCGATCCGGCGGGCGAGTTCGGTTTGGTTCTGCTCGATACTTTCCAGGAGCGCGCGCGAGCTGATGGACCGGTAAATCGCGGAAATGAGAATGGCGGGCAGAACCACGGCCGTTACCGATAAAAGCAGCAACCGGACGGTTAAGGATCGCCGACGGATCACGGTTGCCGCTCCTTGGAACGGCGGGTGCCTAAACAAAAAACGGACAACCGATCGCGGGCGTGGGTTGTTGCCGAAAACGCCAGATCATTAATCCAGCCGCGGACTTGCCGCCGGGCATCGTCCATCTTCGGCGCCCGGATTTCGCGGTACCCCCGCACGTTATCTGGACATGACAGGATTTTCACCCAGAGAGAATAGGTCTTTTCGTCTGCGGCATCAAAATGGGCAGCTAAGCTTAAGTACCAATCGCGAAAATCCTTTTCGGTCTGGTGCCAGGCGGGCAGAAGCCGTCGCAAAAATTTAAGGCGCTTCATCACCTGCAGCTGCCAATCCCGCGTCACCATGTCCCAGCGAAAACTTTTCCCCAAAACAGTAAACTCGGGACGGTTGAGGTGGCGGTAACGGAGCCGGTCGCCATCGGCTTCATCGATATGGTAACGAGCCCGGTCACGCTCACGTTTCTCGGGACTCGTCAACAAATGCGCCACATAGACCTCGTCTTTAATCGCCATCACTTTGAAGACGCTGCGGATGACCGCTTGGGTGGCCTCCCATTTCCATTCCCGGCGGTCCTTGGCCGCGACGGTGAGCACAACATCCGCGTAGCGCTGGGCGAGCGGCAGTCCTTCGTAGTGAACAAGATCATACGCCCGGAGCGCGAAGTCGCGGTGCATCGCATCATCTCCCTCGAGCTCAAGCACCGCTTCTTCGACAAGAACTCGGTAAGCCTCCGCGATTTTTCGGCCGTAGGACTGTTCCAAGTACCTTTTCTTCTCGCTAAGAAGACTCGCATAGGTATAAATTTTGTTCGGCAGCTGAAAAGCTTCCGGATGAACGACAAGGGCTCTCCCCGCGTGAAACGCCGCCAGATTGATCGCGCGGTCATCCGCTGAGACGGAGCGCGATATGGCGGCCTCCGGCTTCTCCAACGCGAAAGGCAGCCGCCCAAGCTGACAGGCAGCGCCCAGAAGAAGCATATTGGCGTAAAGCTTGGAGCCGAAGTAGTGTTCCGAGATGCTGGAGAGGTCATGGCCCCAATAGCCTCCGGGCCGCGCGGCTTCTTGGAGCGCCGTCGCGCATGAGGCGGGGTCCGCGAGGTCACTGCCTAAAAGCATGCGGATTGTTGGTGATAAGGCAGTGTTTACAACCG
>JBGPLV010000202.1:0-3993 GCA_041486625.1 Elusimicrobiota bacterium | reverse complement strand
TGAGCCATCAGGAAAGGATTGGTTTTCTTTTCGTTGGCAAGAGTGTTGCTGGATCGTGATCCATAATCATGGCCGGGGTAGAAGACCGTTTCATCGTGTAGCTTTTTGATTTTGCCGAGGCTGCGGAAAAGTTCCTGTGGGCTCGAATAGGGAAAGTCGCAGCGGCCAATGGTCCCGACGAAAAGCGTATCTCCCGTCACGAGAATCCCCCCGCTCCCATTTTTCCCCTTGATGAACAGGCATTGGGACCCCGGAGTGTGCCCCGGCGTATGAATGAGCTGCACCTCCAATTTCCCAACGCGCACGGAATCGCCGCTGTGGGTTTTCTTGAGACTCGAGCGGGGAATGACGAGTCCGCCGATTCCTTCGGCGATAAATTCTTCCAACTCGCTCTTCTGGCCGCAGATCATCGCGTCCGTTGCATTCACGATCTCTTCGACCCCATTAATGTGGTCATAGTGGCCGTGAGACAGGAGCACGTGGGTCAATCGGTATCCCTCTGCTTTGAGCTCCTGGAGGATTACCGGCACGTTCCACGCCGGATCAACGACCGCCGCCTCTTTGGTTTCCGGATCACCGACCACATACACAAAATTCTGCATGGGGCCCAGAGCAAGTTGTTTGAGGAAAACGGGCATTGTTAGTAAAGAAGATATGGCTGCCGGCTTTTAGCAAATTCGTCCGAGCTTTTGTGAAACACGTCGAGGATCTCCGAAGCAGGTTTATTTTGGATGTACAGATGCTCAAAATCCTGCGAACCCATTACGCGGGCGACTTCCTCCCACCGCGGCTGGAAATCTTTGGGCCACAGCTCCCGGATCAAGCAAGAAATATGAACGAAAAGATCAACGGGCCTGACAACCTTCGGATCGGTCACCTTGATGCGCACGCCGGAGCAGAGTTGCCCCACGTAAGCGTCGCTTGTGGGCGTAAATAGCGTGGGGCTGAACTGAAGGCCGGGAAGCTGAAGATCATTTAGGCGCTTGGCGAGCGTTTCCCCGCTGATCCAAGGGGCGCCCAAAAGCTCGAAAGGAAAATCGGTTCCCCGCCCGACCGATACGTTGGTCGCCTCAAACATCCCTACGCCGCCGTAAAGAATCGCCGCCGTCGGATTGCGGATATTCGGTGAAGGCGGCACGAAGGCGAGCCCCGTATCCGTCCAAAGTTCGTCGCGCTTCCAGTTTTTCATCGAGATAATACTGAGTTCGACGCCCAGTTTATGCGTTTGGTTGTACCACTGCGCCAGTTCCCCGGCCGTAAAGCCATGCCGGACCGGGATTTGGTAGTACGCCGTGAAATGTTGGATGCGGGGATCCAAGACCTGGCCTTCGAGTACGCTGCCGCCGAGAGGATTGGGACGGTCGAGCACCATAAAACCGATTCCTCTTTGCGCCGCCACTTCCATGGCCATTCCCATGGTGGTGAGATACGTATAAAAGCGGGCGCCCACATCTTGCATGTCGAAGACCAGCACATCGATCGAATTCAACATCTCCGGCGTCGGCTTCTGAACGGAGCCGTAGAGGCTGTAGACCGGCAGATGCAGCTTGGGATCGATCGTATCGCCGACGGCTTCGCCATGCCCTCGAGTCCCGCGTATCCCGTGTTCGGGAGAAAAAAGAGCGACGAGCTTCACGCCGGAGGCTTTGGCCAGAAGGTCGGCCGTGCTGTGGCCCCGGGAGTCTACCCCGGTCTGGTTCGTGATGAGGCCAACCTGTTTGCCCTGTAAGGGCGTGAATAGTTCTGTCTCGAGCACATCAATTCCGAGAAGCACCGGAGGCGTTTTGGCGTCCGCGGCCCACGCAGAAGAAACAAGGACCGGCGCAAGGCACAACCCGATCCGAACAATTCGGAATGGTTTCATCGTCGAGCCCATCATATAACACTTTGCCGATCACGCAAAAATGCTAATTTACTCGCGTGGAAATGTGGTTTGTCGGACAGACGCATTTGACGTGGCCGGACCTGATGGTTCTCGTTGGCCTCTTGGTCTTGATGATCGGCATCGGCTACTGGGTGGGAGGGAACCAGACCAACACGCAGGATTTTTTCCTCGCGCGACGCCGAATTCCCTGGTGGGCCGCTTGCCTATCCTTTGTGGCCACGGAAGTGAGCGCCGTGACCATCATCTCGGTCCCCGCCACCGCCTATATGGAAAATTGGGAATATGCGCAGTTTTTTATCGGCTCGTTTGCCGCGCGCGCCGCGATCGCCTATTACTTCATTCCGGCCTTCTATCAATTCAACTGCACGACCATTTATGAATTCCTCAAACACCGTTTCGGGGCACAAACGCAATACACCGCGACGGTTTTCTTTTTCATCACCCGTCTCCTGGGCTCGGGTGTACGCCTCATGGCGGCCTCGATGGCGGTCGCTGTTCTTCTGGACTGGCACATTGTCCCGGCGATTCTTTTATTCACCCTGGTGAGTGTGGCCTACATCATGTACGGCGGCATCGAGTCGGTCGTTTGGACAGGCGTGATGCAGGCCTCGATATTCATCCTCGCCGGCCTGGCGAGCATCGTATTTCTTCTCAGTCATATCCAGGGCGGGTGGCATGGGATGATCGCGGTCGCGGGAGCGGCGGGCAAGCTGCGGGTGTTCAACTGGGGCCCTTCCTGGAATGACCCGCATTTCCTGGTGAATTTCCTGAAGGATCCGAATATTTTTTGGATCGCTGTCCTGAATGGCTTTTTCGGCTCGATGGCGGCCTTCGGGACGGATCAGGAGCTGATGCAGCGTCTTTTAACGGTGGAGACGCGCCAGAAAAGCCAGCGGACGATGGTCTCGACGCCGTTCGCCTCCCTTTTTGTGCTCATGATCTATTTGACGGTCGGGGCCTGTCTTTACGCGTTCTATGCCCAGCATCCGGAATTGTCACTCCCGCAGAAACTGGATGCTATTTTTCCTCACTTTATCGGCAGCGTCATGCCGGCGGTGCTCCGGGGCGTTGTGCTTTCCGCGATCGTCATGGCGAGCATCGACTCTCCCCTGGCCTCGCTGACCTCTTCTTTCGTCACAGATATTTACCGGCCGTTGATCAAATCGGACGCGAGCGAACAGCATTACCTCCGGCTTTCTCGTATCTGTGTTGCTGTTTTCGCGGTGATTCTGGCCATGATCGCTTATGCGTTCAGTTTCTTTCAGAAGATTCTGTGGCTGGCTTTCAAAATCGGAGGGGTGACTTTCGGTTCGCTGCTCGGCGTTTTTCTCCTCGGACTCCTCACGAAGCGCAAGAGCAACCGAGCGAACGTTCTGGGAATGATTTCCATGGGCCTCATCAACGCGTTGATTCTGACTTTGACCGAGATTCATGTCATTAACATCGGCTGGACGTGGCTAGTGCTGATTGGAACGGCCGGGACGTTTGGGATTGGATACTTGTTGGGACCTATAATGGATCGGCCGGCGGCGGAGGAGGTGGCGTAGGGCCGAGCCGTTTTTCACGGACTTCGGCCATATTCTTCTTGATGGGTTCTTGGATCCCCGGGAATTGGGCGGCAAGCTGGTCAAACTGAGGACGCTCCAAAGCATAGATCAGGCAACGCTCGCTAGACTTGACCAGAGCTGAAGCGGGAGATTCCTCAAACATCGACCTCTCGCCAAAAAAATCCGGGGCCGCTAGTTTGGCCAGCTGCTTTTTTTCTCCCCCCACGCGCTTCCATACAGTGACCGAGCCTTTAGCCAACAGATAGAGCGTTCGGCCGATTTCCTGGTCCATCATGACCACTTTTCCGAGCACGATATCCCGGGCATCGAGGAGCTTCACCATAGCCTGCAAAGCCTCGTCCTGGCATCCCGTAAAGAGCGGCAGGCCTTTTAATACTCCGAACGCTTCTTGTTCTTGCTCAGGTTTTAACTTCATAAAATATCCCTCAAAAAACCTCCGGCGCGTTTCAGGAGGTCCTTCGCCTGAGAATATGATAGTTTTTTACGCGCCATCACGATCGCTGTTTTTACGTGCCCCTGAGATTCATGGAAGAGCCGTCG
>JBGPLV010000201.1:0-3995 GCA_041486625.1 Elusimicrobiota bacterium | reverse complement strand
TACATTGAGTCAAACGGCGCGTCAAAACTCCCAGACGCCCACTTTCGTCAGAAACGACCGCAAACATATCTCAATCAAAAATACTCTTGCCGGACTTACAAACGCCGATGATGACGAACACTACGAGTGAGACCACCAGCAAGACCAAACTTCCAGTCATTTCGCCCTCCCTTTCATTTTTTATCTTTTTTTATAAAGCGACCTGTCCCTCTTCCTCTGTCCGGATGCGGATCGCATTTTCAACCGGCGCGACGAAGATCTTGCCGTCACCTATCTCGCCGGTCTTGGCGCTTTTCAAGATCGCCCGGGTGATCTTTTTCACGTCCGGGTCGTTCACGAAGATCGTCAAGAGCACTTTCGGAAGAAGGTCCACTTTAAATTTTCTTCCGCGGTACGTTTCGGTCACGCCACCCTGCTTGCCATGACCCCGGAAAGTGAACACCATCATGCCGGGGCAGTGAATAGAGTCGAGCGTTTTTTTAACGTTCCCAAACTGCTCTCGTCTAATCACTGCGTCGATACGTTTCATGCATTAATTCTTTGAAGCCAAAGACCCGGAAGCAACGCCCGTGCCAGCTCCTCCAAGCGAATAATCATTCGCCTTCAACTGGAAATCGGGATAGCACAGAGCGCCCATCTCGGGAATATCCAGTCCCGCGAGCTCGGCCTTGGGATGGCAGCGCTGGCCCACGAATACATCCACGAGCCAATTCCACACGAAAGAGAGCGTGAAAATCACGCCCACGAGTGTGGAAATGCCAACGAGCTGAGCGACCAACTGCCCCGCATCGCCGTAAAAGAGGCCTGTGACGTTTCCGTTCACGCCGTTCCAGCTGCCGCCGTAGTTGGAGTGGCCGTCCGCGAAAAGTCCGACGGACAAAACGCCCCACAAGCCGTTCACGCCGTGCACAGAGATGGCGCCCACGGGGTCGTCGACCTTGGGAATCCGGTCAAAGAACTCGACGGACAGGCACACCAAGATGCCGGCGATCCACCCGATGATGGCGGATCCAAGAGGATTCACGAACCCGCTCGGGGCCGTGATCGCCACAAGCCCCGCGAGCAAACCGTTTCCCGCCATAGACGCGTCCGGTTTTCCGTAACGCATCCACATGTAGAGAAGCGCCGCAAAAGAACCCGTACAACCGGCGAGCATCGTGTTGACCGCGACACTGCCGATACGGAGGCAGCCGTTGCCGGAGGCGCCGAGCGTACTGCCCGGATTGAAACCGAACCATCCGAACGCCAGGATAAAGCATCCCAGCAGCACCATAACGATATCATGCCCCGGAATGGCGTTCGGACTGCCGTCACGATTGAATTTTCCGATGCGCGGACCGAGCATCATCGCGCATGCTAAGGCCGTGATGCCACCCACCGCGTGCACTACGCCGGAACCGGCGAAGTCGCAATACCCGTGACCAAGTCCGAAGTTGACCCACAATTGCGAAAGCCAACCGCATCCCCAAGCCCAGTTGCCGAACAAGGGATAGATCACGGCGCCCAAGCCGATCGTCGAGACGCAAAACGCCGAATACTTCCAACGCTCGGCACATCCGCCAGTAACAATTGTCGTGGTAGTATCCATGAACACCATTTGGAACAGAAAGAGCACCATGACGCCGACATCATAGGTGGCTCCTTGCAGGAAGAAACCCTTCTGGCCGAACAAGGCCCACGGTTTTCCGAAAAGATTCACAACGTGTTCGCTATTCAGTGGGTATACGCCCCCCAAATTCGCGATCGGAGCACATCCGCCCATTTGGATTGCGAAACCGCAGACGTAATACGCGAAAAGGCCCAAGCCGTAGACCATGAAGTTCATCATCATGGTATGGTTGGCGTTCTTTGCGCGTATCAGGCCGGTTTCCAAGATCGCAAAACCGGCTTGCATAAACATGACCAAAAAGCCGGTCACGAGCGTCCAGACAAAATTGATGGCAATTTTGTTCTGCCCGGCCTGATTTGCCAGATCCGCCAGCGTCACGCCGGCTTTGGAATCGGCCATTGTCACGTCGTTGACCGTACCGGTCATCGACGCCCCAGGATCTCCCTGGGCCGCAATATCGTCGGTCTTAGGCCCACTGATGCCGGTAACGGCATCCGCACCGGTCAGCGCCTGGGCTTTCGTAACGCTCATCAGGCTGAGACCGAAGCCAAAGCCGATAATCGCCAAAAGGAGGCGCGCCGTTCTTTTTTTTGTCGATTTCATTGAGTATGCCTCCTTTATTATTTCTTCCAAATGGCGCGAGCCAAATAGTAGCTGTTGAGCACCCCGAGTATCCCAAAGATTGAGACCCCGATCCCGACACATGCGAAGAGGCCCCTGGCCATGACGGAAGAGGTCATCACAAGCCCCCCTATCGTTATGAGCCATCCGCCTAAAACGACGATGACGCCGATGAGTCTCATGCTTCCTCCGTGGCCCGAAGGGCCTTGAACATGACAAACGACATTACTATCAGCGCCAAGCCCGCAAGAAGGCCGATCATGCCAGTGCCTGCCGCGGACGAACCCAGGATCGTAAACCCGGACAGGAACCAGAACAAGGCCCAGCCGGACGCTTTCGTTGTTCCACCCATAAGACATCCTCCTAAATAAAACCTTCTTTTGTTTGGTGTTTCTAGGAGGATACCGGGAATATGTTACGGATTTGTTTCAATTAATTTAAGGGTAGGGAAAAAATCTCAGCTGTTCGAGATGAATTTATAGCCGATGTTCCGGACAGTTTCAATGAAGGTGAGGGCTTTAGTCTCGATCTTGGAGCGGAGACGGCGGATATGGACGTCCACGGTGCGCGTGCCGCCGTAATACTCGTAGCCCCAGACCTTGTTGAGCAGGACTTCGCGCGTGAAAACGGTGTCCGGGTGTGTGCAGAGGAATTTGAGCAGTTCGAATTCGGTGAACGTGAGGTCGATCTTCCGGTCGCCGACCCTCACCTCGTATTTGGCCACATCGATCACTATCTTGCCGCGCTGGATGAGATTTTTCTGGTCGATCTTGTGGACGCGCTTGAAAACGAGGTTCACGCGCGCCACGGCCTCAGGCATTCGCAGCGGCCGGTACAGCACTTCCTGGATCCCGGATGGCAGGTCCGCGGTCTTCATCTCGCTTTCGTCCATGAGAAGCAGGATCGGCGCATCCTGGATCTGAGGTTCCTTCTTGATGCTGTAATAAAGGTCCATGATCTCGAAGTAACTCGCCTTGGGATTCATGATGATGAGATCGGGTTCTTTTTCGATGATGGCGTTCATCGAGATGCCGTCTTTGGCGGTCAGATGCGCGGCGAAATCGGTCTCTTTCTTCAGCGCGTCGCGCAGCTGGTGGCCCTGCTTGTTCTGATCGCCTATGATGAGGATGGTGCCTACCATTTCAGATCCCCACGAGTGTGAGGCCGCGCTCGTCAGCCGCCTGGATCAGTTTGCTTTTGTCGATCAGAAGGGTTCTCCCCGCTTCCACGCCCAGCACATGCGAAGAGGCCGCGCGCAGGCTCTCCAGGGTCCCGAGACCCACGCAGGGAAGGTCGAAGCGAAGGTCCTGCCTGGGTTTCGAAGTCTTGACCACGACCGCTTCGCCGTAACCCAGCTCCCCGCCGCGGCGGATCGCCTGGTCCGTTCCTTCGATCGCTTCGACCGCGAGCACGACTCCTTCTTTTACCACAACCGTCTGACCGATGTCCATTCTGCCCACTCCTTTAGCGACACGAAAACCGAACCGGAGGTCCTTCCATTCGGATGCCGTGGGTTTCCGGCGCGTCAGCACACCCCTCGGAGCAAGGATCTTTTTAAGGAAAACGCGCGAATCGATCACGGAAACGCCGCATTTTAAACGCAGGAATATCTCGAACGCGCGCAAAAGATGGTCGTCGCCCTTGTTGCGGCTTCCTCCGAGAAAATTTTTCGCGGTCCCGTCGATCTTGAAGGAGGAATCGACGATGCGTTTCTTGGGGACGCTGCCGGCAAGCATCACGCGCTTCACGCCCGAATTTTTGACCG
>JBGPLV010000200.1:0-3999 GCA_041486625.1 Elusimicrobiota bacterium | reverse complement strand
CCGTGCTCCACGCGGGAAGTGTAGCACCGCAAAAGCCCTGTCCTCTTCTCGATGTCACCTTGAGAGAGACCTTTGGCCGTTCGCAGATTGTGCAGTTTTTGTCCTATGTTCATGTAATGATTATAACAGAAGTTGAAAGAGTTTTCAAGCGGGAAGTCAGGCGCCTTGTGCCTTCTTTCCCACCGGTCGACCTCCCCCCGCATTGTGACCCTTCGCAAGAGGATTCCCATAAAAACTGTTTACCGCCTGTGTTATGCTCTCGATAAATGGAAGGCCCGAACAAACTCTATTTTGGCGACAACCTGAGAATCCTCCGCGAGCACGTTGCCGCCGACAGCGTGGACCTGATCTACCTCGACCCCCCATTCAACTCTAGCGCCACCTATAACGTGCTCTTCAAGGAAAAAAGCGGCGAAGAATCCGCCGCGCAGATCACCGCCTTCGAGGACACCTGGCAGTGGAGCCGGGAGGCTGAGGCCGTTTACAGGGAAATCGTCGAGAGCGGCCCACGTAAGCTCGCTGACCTCATGCAGGCGCTTCTCGCGTTTCTTGGCCGCAATGACATGATGGCGTATCTCGTCATGATGGCTATTCGATTGGTTGAGCTCCACCGCGTCCTCAAGCCCACTGGCAGCATTTATCTGCACTGCGATCCTACGGCGAGTCACTATTTAAAACTGCTAATGGACGCCGTTTTCGGGCCGGAGCATTTCCTAGCAGAGGTCACCTGGAAGCGGACGGGAACCCACAGCGACGCCAGGAGATGGAGCCCAGTGGCGGACATGTTGCTCCACTTTTCGAAAGCCGACAAACCAACGTGGCACCCACTTCATGAGCCACACAGCGAAGAATACATCGCTGACAAGTATCGTTTTGCTGACTCTGACGGGCGCAAGTACACACTCGACAACATGACAAGTCCAAAGCCACGCCCAAATATGATGTACAACTGGAAAGGGCATGCTTCACCTCCCTTAGGCTGGCGTTACTCGAAAAAAACAATGGCGAGGCTGGACGCGGAAGGCAAAATCTGGTATCCGGATTCAAAATCGAAACGGCCCCGGCTCAAACGATATCTGGACGAGATGCCTGGAGTTCTCGCTGGAAATGTCTGGACTGATATCGATCCCATAAACTCTCGCGCTCAAGAACGGCTGGGATACCCAACTCAGAAACCCGAAACACTCCTTGAACGCATCATCAAAGCCAGCAGCAACGAGGGCGATATAGTTCTCGACCCTTTCTGCGGCTGTGGCACGGCCATTGCCGTCTCTGAGCGGCTCAAGCGCCGCTGGATTGGCATTGACATAACCTATCTCGCCATCAACCTCGTGCAGCGACGGCTGCGCGATCATTTCCATAATGAGCTCAGCCCCTACGAAATCGTTGGCGCGCCCACGGACCTTCAGGGCGCAGAGGCGCTCAAAGAGATCAGCCCGCACCAGTTCGAGTGGTGGGCGGTTGATTTGGTGGACGCGCTGCCAGCCAGGGACCGCAAGAAGGGCGCGGACACTGGAATCGACGGCTACATTAACTTTTTCGACGACAAAAGCGGACAGGCCAAACAGGTAATCGTGCAGGTAAAAAGCGGGCACATCGGCGTGAATCACGTTCGAGATTTAAAGGGCGTGCTGGAACGCGAAAAAGCGCCCATTGGCGCGCTCATCACTTTGCGCGAGCCCACTCGCCCGATGCTGACCGAGGCTGCCTCTGCGGGTTTCTACGAATCGAAAGAGTTTCCGGGCCGCTATCCCCGTTTGCAAATTCTGACCATTGCGGACCTCCTGGCGGGGAAGAAGCTCGAATACCCGGCCCACCGCGTCGAAACCTTCGCCAAAGCCGAGCGGAAAACCAAATCCCAACAAGAGCGTTTTTTTTAGCCGCCTGCGCGATAGGAAATGGGTAATGACGGATGACGAAATCCAACGTCGATTGAAAGACCGCGAAGACCATTTCGTGGAAAGAAAGACCGAAGGCGACCATAAAGACTTCTTGAAAACCATCGTTGCTTTTGCAAACAGCGTTCCAGATAACCAGACCGCGATTCTCTTTATCGGGGTACGCGACGACGGGAAAGTGGCGGGGCTTCAAAACCCTGATTCGCTACAGAACACTTTGAGCGAAATATGCGAGCGGAAGTGTTACCCAAAGAGTGACCCTCAACCCGTAATGCGCGTGCTCAGGGAGGGGGAGACCGAGTATTTGGCCGTCGTAGTAGAACCAAGCAAGAATCGCCCTCACTTCGGGGGGCCCGCATGGACGCGGGCGGGCTCAAAAACCATCGTGGCGTCCGACCGACTTTTTCAAGAGCTCGTCGATTCACGCACGAGCAAGGTTCATGAAATTCTGAAGTGCAAAGGGAAAGTCGTGCGTGTGATCTGGGTCTTCAAGAACACGCCACCTGTCATGTCAATCTCGGAGGCCATGAACTACCCCGCGCCGTGTGAGTGCATCGTGGAAGGCTGTAATTCGCACTATGTCGAACTTATGAACTGCGGATCCCAAAATTACTTTTCCGAACCACTGGGGAATGTATTACTCCGAAAAGGTACTGGTGGTCGCTGCCTCGACATTCTGATCCAGCGTAATTAACAACCCCTCGTCACAAAACACTAGGCCGTCTTCAGCGGGCCGGCTGGCGCCCCGATACATCGGGGCGACCTCCCGCAAGGACTTGCTTGTGACCTTCAGTCGATACATGCGTAATCTCCCACATCACTCCGCGGGCGGGACGCTTGCGCCATCTTGCCCACCGCGAAGCGGTGGACTGTGGGTAGCCGCAGGTTTCAACCTGCGGATCGGATGGCCGAGCGGAATCCCCTAACCCTGACGGGGTTGACGGTGGTACAAGCAGCCCATGTCCACCTACACCGCAATCGCATACCACATCGTGTTTTCCACCAAGGGCCGCGAGCCTGTTCTGAAGGCAGATCGTCGGGAAGAACTTTTCCAGTACATCGGGGGAATCCTGAAGAATCGCCAAAGCCATCTTCATCGCGTCGGCGGTGTCGAGGACCACTTGCACATCCTCACCAGCCTTCATCCCACGGTTAGCCTCGCCGACTTGGTCAAGGACATTAAGACCGGCACGTCGCACTGGATCAAAGACCATTCCGTTTTTCCGAAGTTCTCGAATTGGCAGGAGGGATACGCGGCGTTTACGCATTCGAAGGGGGAACTCGCGAGCCAGATCAAATACGTCATGGGGCAGGAAGACCATCATCGCCGAATGAGCTTCGAGGAGGAATACCGGAAATTGCTGGCGGAGGCGGGTATAGAATTCGACGAACGGTATTTACTTTGACCCGCGCTGTCCGGCCCCGTCAGGGCCGGCATCAATTAGACTGACTCATACCCCGCGGGTTGCGCCGCGCACGGCGCAACCCGCGGCTATCCACCGTTTTCCCCTTCGGGGAAAAACCAACCCGGCACTAATGCAAACACAGGGCCTCTGCTATCCATAAAAAGTATTGACAATTGGCTTAACATATGCTAATCTTATAAAATAAAGAATCGGACGGCCAACCCCTTGAATCGACAGGCGGAAAGCCACGAGCCGGGACGAAAGGCCTCGGAGCCTGAGCTCGATGGCAGGGGATCGGGCCAAGGGGCGGGGAATTGGGTGCTACGAAAGGCGAAGGAAGGGCGAACGAACAAATGCGCGCGAATGTGCACCAAAGTGCGAGCAAAGGCGAGCTATTGTAGGCCGTAGGAGGTCTGGTTTTTGAAGAAGTCACTTGGAATCAACAAGGCAGGCCAAAAAGTGCCCGAAAAACACAAAAACGCAATTAGCGGCTACAATCCCAAAAACGGACAGTCTCAAATTTGGATTTTTCACGGGCAACTCAAAGAGTTAATGCGATACATTAAGAAGGCGGACATTGGAAAACGGAACCTGGAAAATGGAAATTCGAAAATGGAAAATTGGCCCAGGCTATATGCCACTTAGGTAACAGCCGGTCCAACTCCGAGGTCCAGGGTGGCGCGCGACGGGTGAAT
>JBGPLV010000199.1:0-4064 GCA_041486625.1 Elusimicrobiota bacterium | reverse complement strand
TGAATGACGCTTTTGCGCTGCGTGAGCTGGACTTTGGCCGCTTCAAGCGCTTCCACCTGGGCAATGATCGGCTGATACCGCTCCAATTCGCTTTTGAGCGAAGCCGTTTCGGTCTGGAGACGCCTTCGGGTCGCCATCTGACTCAAGTGAATCGGGACCAGGATCAGAGCGGGTATAATCACGGCCGCGGATAAGGGCAGCGCCGGGTTGATTTGAGAAGGAGCTGATTCCAACTCGGCAGGAAGTAAATTGATGCGGATCATCGCGCCGAATCCCCTTCCCTTCGCGTGGCCAGCCCGACCGCCACCGCCATCTGGGGCAGCAAAGCCTTCTGCTCTTCCGAGAGGTCCGTGGGGGCGTTCTGAAGCAGTGCCAGAGGGTTAAAGACCTCCACCGGGATCTTCAGCTCATTGGATAGAAATGTGTCCAGCAGTTTTAAATTCGCGCTCCCCCCGCACATATAAATCTTGCTAACGGAACGGTCGGACCCTTGGGAGAGGTAGAAGTCGATAGAACGTTGGACCTCGGTCACCAGGTCCCTGGCAATGGGCTGGAGCACTTCATTGACCTGCTGGGCTTCAGGGTCGGAAGGATCCTCCGAAAGGCCATATGTGAACTTCTTTTGCTCGGCGGTCTTGACATCGCACTGGAATTGCTGCTGGATTGCCTTCGTGAATGTGTTTCCCGAAATAAAAACGTCCCGTACGACGCGGCTCACTCCCTTTTCCACAATCGACATGTTGGTGAAGCTGGCTCCGATGTTCATGAACAACACGGTTTCTGTCTGAGCGGACGGATAGACGCTTTCGTAAGCGTTTTCGAGAGCGAACGCATCGACATCCAAGATCACAGGCTGCAGTCCCGCTTCCCGCAAGAGCTCGACGCGCAGGTCCACGGAGTCTTTCTTCGCCGCCACGAGCACTGTGTCCATCTGGGCTTGACCGTTTTCGGTCGTTTCTCCAAGGATGGAAAAGCTTAAGTTCACTTCTTCAATGTTGAAAGGGATATAGGGCTCGGCCTCGAATTTAATGGATTTGGCCAACTCGGAGGGAGATGTCTTGGCCATTTTGACATACCGTACAATCACGGAATTCCCGCTTACGGAAGAGACGGCGCGTTTGGTCGGAAAATCTGCCGTGCGGAGTTAGTTTTGCAACGCCGTGACAGCCTGGCTGCGTCGGTCCATGAGCGGAGTATCAAGAGGAATGTCTTCGGCATAAGGAATGATTCCCCACCGGACCAAAGACCATTGAGATGCGGTTCTTCGGAGGCAAACAAGCTTAATCGCATAGGTCCCGAGATCGATCCCTATAAGATCATGCTTCCTCTTTAGGAAGTTGAGCCCTTTAAGTGCTTGTAAAGACATCATGTTTTGCATCCACATTTCAAGCCGAAGTTAATCTAACAGGAGTGTAACAAGTTGTCAAGGGAAATTAAGGAGTGTTGGAAACAGGCAGGTCACATAGGCCCCGAGGCTCAAAAACGGGCCAAACGGAAGGGTCTCGCCCAATTTCTTCTTTTTCAGAATTAACAAAATGAGCGCGACGATCCCTCCTCCCAAGGACCCTATGAGCAGAGGACCTACGATGCCCTGCCATCCGAGTACGGCGGCCGTGGCGGCGATGAGTTTGATGTCTCCGCCTCCCAACGCTTCTTTCTTAAAGGCTTTTTCTCCGGCCCACGCAAGGAATAGCATGAGAACGCCGCCTCCGAGACCGGAGGTCAAACTATGCAAAAATTTGATCGAGGGAGGGCCGGCCAATGCAGGGTTTGCAAGGGAGCCGAGTATCCCGAGAGTAAAGAGCGACAAAGAGAGCTCATCAGGAATGATGCGGTGGCGATAATCGATAATGGAGATGGTTATCGTGTAGAAACCCAGGATATCCGCTAGGATCATTAACCTGAGGGAGTCGCCGAACCGCCAGGCATGAAAGAGAAAGACCATGGCCATGAAAGCCTCAATCAATGGATATTGCCAGGAAATGGGCTGTTGACAGAAATAACACTTTCCACGAAGCGCCAAAAAGCCGATAACGGGAATATTGTGGTGGTTCTTCAGTGGATGCTGGCAATGGGGGCATCTTGACCGGGGAAGCCAGAGAGATTGATCATGAGGAAGCCGCAAAATACATACATTGGCCAGGCTTCCAAACGCCAGCCCAAAAAATAGCGACATCCAGTAGCTCATGGGCGTCATTTCCTTAAGGGTAAAAAAAGCGACTGCCAGAATTTTCCTGACAGTCGCTCTTTTGAATAATACGTTTCCCGAACTACTGGCTTAGTACGTGCTCCATACAACCGCCCGCAGGTCCTGGTGGGTGCAGTTCACCACTACAGCTCCCCAACCGTTAGCAGTTAATCCGCCATTGTTGTAATACCAGCCCGCACCATCGCCCGTCGCGTTAACTACCGTAGGAATGCTATTATGGCCTGCGCTGTTGGCTGTCTTGGGCAGGTCAGCGTTAGGGACAACTTGCAGGTACTTACCGCCCGTTGTCAGTGAGCTCAGACTTCCGCCTTCTACCGGATACCACCCTTCCGAGTCTCCATAATAAATGGAAAGCGCGGAACGAATAGTCCCCAGGTTCGCCTTGGTTCGGCCCTCTTGTGATTTGCCGACCAGGTTCGCGAATTGCGGAATCGCGATGGCAGCAAGAATACCAATGATGGCAACGACGATCATGAGCTCGATCAAGGTGAATCCTTTTGTCATTTTTCGTGTCTTCATTCTTTTTCACCTCCCAGAGTTTACGTCCACTTCAAGTGAAGTCTAGCACTCGAAGAAACAGGTGTCAAGCAAAGACCGATCGAGAACCGTCCGATTTTACATGCCAAAACGACTGGATATGACGAACCGTTTTGTGGTTTTTAGATTTAGTGCTTATCGATGAGAGAACTCATTTGGAAGATCGGGAGGAACATGCAGATGACGATCGACCCGATCACGACGCCCATGACGCAAATAATGACGGGTTCGATGAGAGAGGTCAAGGCTTTGACGGCCGTATCCACCTCTTGATCATAAAAATCGGCGATTTTGGAGAGCATGATTTCAAGGTTCCCTGTTTCTTCTCCCACCGAGATCATCTGGATGACCATGGGGGGAAAAATGCCCGACAACTTCAGGGGATCGGCGATTTTCTCCCCCTCCCGGATCGATTCTCGGGCTTTCATGATGGCGCTTTCCACGACCTTGTTCCCAGATGTTTTGGCCACGGTGTCCAGCGCCTGCAGGATCGGAACGCCGGATTTAATCAGCGTCCCGAGCGTGCGCGTAAATTTTGACACGGCCACCTTCTTCAGAAGGTCTCCAAAGACGGGGAGCCGGATCACAAATCCATCCACGGCCGTTTGCCCCTTTTCGGTGGCGTACCACTTCTTTATGCCGACAAATAATCCTGCCGGAATCGCCATGAGATAAATAAAGTTATGTCTGAGAAAATCTGAGACGGCCAGAAGAAGGCGCGTCGGCAACGGAAGCTCGCCTCCGAAGCTTGCAAAAACGCTTTTGAAAGTTGGGATGACAGCGATGAGGAGAAAAAGGGTTACGACAGTCGCGACGCCGCTGACCACAAGCGGATACACCATGGCCCCCTTCACTTTGCCGCGTAACTCTTCTGCCGCTTCGAGATAGGAGGATAGGCGTTCCAGGATAGCATCCAGGACGCCGCCGGTTTCCCCGGCCCGGATCATGGACACATACAGTTCGGAAAACGCGGCGGGATGCTTTTTCATGGCGTCCGCGATGGCAATGCCGCTTTCGATGTCGGACCGGATCGCATTGATAATTTGACGAAAGACGACGCTTTGGATCTGCTCGGTCAGGATGTTCAGGCCCTGCACGATGGGGACGCCGGCCGAAACGAGCGTCGCCAGCTGGCGGCTGAAGATCACCAGATCTTTGTTGGTCACGCTCCCCTTGAAGGGGTTCAATCGCGACAGAATGCTTTTGCCCGCCTTCATTTCATTGAGACTCATGACCGTAAAGCGCTGGTTGCGCAGCTTGTCGACAGCGACTTTTTGAGCGGGGGCTTCAATCACGCCCTCGACCATCTTTCCCGCCG
>JBGPLV010000198.1:0-4101 GCA_041486625.1 Elusimicrobiota bacterium | reverse complement strand
CCTAAAGCCGGATGGATCCTTCTGGATGGATATGCGCTATTTCAATTATTGCCAGGGCCTCACGATGACCTCGGAAGCCTTTCATGATCTTTTCGGAGGGCCGCCGCGAATGCCTGAATCCCGTTTGACTGAGCGCGACATGGACCTGGCCGCCTCGATACAGAAGGTTTGCGAAGAAGTCATGGTAACCCTAGCCAGACAGGCGAAAAAAGTGACCGGAGCTGACTATCTCTGCATGGCGGGAGGATGTGCGCTCAACTGTGTCGCCAATGGCCTGATTATGAAGGAGCATTTGTTTAAGAACATTTTCGTCCAGCCGGCGGCGGGAGATGCGGGCGGGTCGCTCGGTGCCGCTTTGATGCTGTGGCATCACATCCTTGAAAATCCACGGACCCCAAAACCCTCGGACAGCCAAAAAGGAAGCTACCTAGGACCTTCCTATGATGATGTGGCCATCGAGGCCATTCTACAATCCACCCGCGCTCCGTATCATCGGTATGCGCCGGAAGCCTTGCCGCAAGTTGTAGCGGATCTTCTAGCTGATGGAAAAGTCATCGGGCTTTTTTATGGCCCGATGGAGTTAGGGCCGCGAGCGCTGGGGGCGCGCAGCATCATCGGCGACCCGCGAAAACCGGACATGCAGTCCGCCATGAACCTTAAGATTAAGTTTCGCGAGTCCTTCCGACCGTTTGCTCCCGCCGTACTGGAAGAAAAATACAACGAATACTTCGATCTCGAGCAAGAGAGTCCGTACATGCTGCTCGTGGGACCGGTCCGCCAATCGCATCGCATCGCACTCTCCGAAGAGGACCGCGGCAAAAGAGGCATCGATCTTTTGAATACGCTCCGATCGGACATTCCCGCGGTGACGCACGTCGATTGGAGCGCTCGCGTTCAAACGGTTTCCAAAGAGCGGAACGGCATGTTCTATGACATTCTCAAGGCATTTGATGCGAAGACAAGCTGTCCGGTGATCATCAACACCAGCTTCAACATCCGCGGCGAGCCGATCGTCAACACGCCCATGGAAGCCTACCGTTGCTTTATGCTGACCGATATGGACGCGCTGGTTCTTCAAAATAGTATTCTTTTGAAGCGCGAGCAGCCACCCATGCCGGGGGCCGAAGAATACAAACAGCAATTTAAGCTGGATTAAACATGCTTTTTCAAGTCAACAAAAATCCCTCCATCAAAGAACTCCGTCAGTTCGGCTGGACGTTGGTGATCGGCTTCGGGTTTTTGGGGGGTGTCCTTTACTGGAAAGGGAAGCTGCACGGGGCATTTGGACTATGGGGAGCCGGGGTCACGCTGGGGAGTCTTGCGCTTCTCATCCCAAGCGCCGCCAAAGTCTTGTACAAAGGATGGATGGGTTGGGCGTTCATCACGGGCACCCTGATCACGCGGATCATATTAGTCCTCCTCTTTTTTGGAGTGATCACGCCGGTCGCCGTTCTCTTTCGGTGCATGGGAAGAGATGTATTGCGTCTTAAAAGAAACTCTGGAACTGGCAGTTACTGGAGCGATCATCGTAAAATACCGGGTCGTGGATATTATCAACGATTGTTCTAAAAGGGAGAGGCTCATGGCTGAACGTCCGACATTGATTGTGGAATTCTGGGCTTTTCTTAAAGAAAACAAGAAGTGGTGGCTTGTTCCTATGCTTTTAGTCATCGCTTTGTTCGCCATTCTCATTTTCTTTTCGGGTACTCCCGTCGCTCCGTTCATTTACACTCTTTTTTAACAGGTATAATACAGCGTTTTCTGAAGAGAGGGTTTTATGGCTAAAAAAGCGCTTATCACAGGGATTACGGGGCAAGACGGGTCCTATTTGGCAGAATTTTTGCTCAAAAAGGACTATGAAGTCCATGGCATTATTCGAAGGTCCAGTTCCTTTAATACCGATCGGATCTCCAGCATTTATGAAGACCCTCACAAACCCGATGCCAAGCTGAAGCTTCATTACGGCGACTTGACCGATGGGAGCTCCATCAATCAGCTTCTGAAGACCGTCCGGCCGGACGAAATCTATCACTTGGGCGCCCAAAGCCACGTCCGCGTGAGCTTTGACATCCCAGAATACACGGGCGATGTGACGGGACTTGGAACGCTGCGCATTCTAGATGCGATCCGAGAGAGTGGTGTTCAAACCCGGTTTTATCAGGCTTCCTCGAGCGAAATGTTTGGGAAGGTCCTAGAGAACCCGCAAACCGAGAAAACGCCTTTTTACCCGAGAAGTCCGTACGGCTGCGCAAAACTGTATGCCTACTGGCTTACGGTGAACTACCGTGAAGCGTACAATCTATACGCTTGCAACGGAATTCTTTTCAATCATGAGTCTCCTCGGCGCGGAGAAACGTTTGTTTCACGCAAAATCACGCGTGCCGTGGCCCGCATTAAGGCGGGACTCGAAAAATTTCTCTACCTTGGAAATTTGGATGCCAAGCGCGATTGGGGGTACGCGCCGGAATACGTCGAAGCCATGTGGCTGATGCTTCAGCAGGAAAAACCCGATGACTATGTGATTGCCACCGGCGAAACGCATACGGTGAAGGAATTTGTTGAGGAAGCCTTTTCCTACGTGAATCTGAATTGGAGAGATTACGTGCGTATCGACCCGCATTATTATCGCCCTACCGAAGTCGATCTCCTGGTGGGAGATGCTTCCAAGGCGAAGAAAGTCCTCGGATGGACTCCCCGCGTCCGTTTCAAAGAGCTCGTGCGCCTTATGCTCGACAGCGATTTGGAAAAAGCCAACCGGGCCGCTCAATTTGTTCATGCCGAAGCCAAACGCTAAAACAAATAATTTCTGGCCGCAACAAAAAGTCGTCGTCACGGGCGGAGCCGGTTTTCTTGGCTCGTTTGTGGTCGAGAAGCTGCGCGCAAGGGGCGCCGGGGAAATTGTCGTTCCGCGTAGCGCCGACTGCGATCTTCGAAATGAAAATCATATCCTGCGCATGATTCGGGATGCCAAGCCGACCCTCCTCATACATCTGGCCGCTGTCTGCGGTGGCATAGGCGCTAACCAAGCCGCGCCCGGGAAATTTTTTTATGACAATGCCATTATGGGAATTCAACTTATGGAACAATCTCGGGTTTCGGGCGTTCAGAAATTTGTACAAGTAGGCACGGTATGCGCCTACCCTAAATTTGCCCGGGTGCCCTTTAAGGAAGCGGATCTCTGGAACGGCTACCCTGAAGAAACGAACGCCCCTTACGGTCTGGCGAAAAAAATGCTTCTCGTTCAGGCCCAGGCCTACCGCCAACAGTATGGATTCAATGCGATCTATCTGCTGCCCGCTAATTTGTACGGTCCGAGGGACAATTTTGATCTCCAGACCTCCCACGTGATCCCCGCGATGATCCGGAAATTTGCCGAGGCCAAGGCCAAGGGAGCGCCTTCGGTCAAACTCTGGGGCACAGGGCAGGCGTCTCGGGACTTTTTCTACGTGGAAGACGCGGCCGAAGGGATTCTCTCCGCCTCTGAAAAATACGACAAGGCAGACCCCGTCAATCTCGGGACAGGAGAAGAGATCAAGATTACAGACCTCGCCGCGATGATCCGTGAGATCATCGGCTACAAGGGAGATATTGTCTGGGACCCCAGCCGGCCAGATGGGCAGCCGCGACGCATGTTGGACATTTCTAGTGCGCTCCGGGAATTCGGTTTTGAGGCAAAGACACTCTTTCGAACCGGCTTGGACAAAACAATTCAGTGGTTTTTTGCGCGCTTATCGTCGGCGCCAGATTTGATATCATAAGTTCTCCCGCGTATGAAATCTACCTTCAGTGCCGCCTCTGAAGCTGTCGTACAGACGGCACAGTCCAAGGAATCGCTAGCGATGGATCCGGCTCCTTTGGTGAGTGTTGTGCTGCCCTGTCTAAATGAAGAGAAGACCATCTTGTCGGTTATCCAAGAAATCCATCACGCTTTCCGTACGTCGCCATACACCTATGAAGTGATCGTCGCCGATAACTGCTCTGTGGACACCAGTGTGCGTCTAGCGAAAAAAGGTGGAGCCAAAGTCTTGTCGATTACCGAACCGGGGTACGGAGCAGCACTCCTGGGGGGGTTCCAGCATGCCCGAGGCTCGATTATTGTTT
>JBGPLV010000197.1:0-4117 GCA_041486625.1 Elusimicrobiota bacterium | reverse complement strand
CTGATACATCCGAACTGGGATATACCAAAGGTTTCCAATACAGGTTTGTTATTAGCTCTATGAAACACCAAAAGTCACTTCAAGTAACCCTTAACACCCTTATATTGCTTACGCAATAACGGGGCGTTTATTGGCTTGCGCTAAATAGTATTCGTATTTCAATGAACAGAAAAGAATCCTGCACAACCCGACTTTGGGTTGTGGGGATTTTTTGCGACAGGGCAAATGGTACGAAATCACGCGAAAAACTGTCAAGTTTTTATTTTGATATGCTTACGAAGATGATGCGATTAAAATTCTGCGGCGCGGCGGGCGAGGTGACCGGGTCCCGGCACTTTTTGGAAACCGCAAAAACCCGGCTCCTTTTGGATTGCGGCCTCTTCCAAGGCCATCGACACGAAGCGATCAATAAAAATCGCGAGTTCCTTTTCCCCACCGAAGAGCTAAACGCAGTCCTCCTGTCCCACGCCCACATTGATCACAGCGGAAGCTTGCCGCTTTTGGTGAAATCGGGCTTTCGCGGACCCATCTATGCGACGTCTGCAACACGCGATCTTTGCGGCATCATGCTTCCGGATTCCGGTCGACTGCAGGAAGAAGATGCGAAGTTTTTCAACAAGATACACGCCGCAGAGGGCCATTGGATCGCTCCGCTCTATACCGAAGAAGATGCACAGGCCGCTCTGCAGCAATTTGCGAGCGTCGAGTACGACAAACTCTATCCCATCGGCCCGGACGTCCAAGCGACCTACCTTAACGCAGGCCACGTCCTGGGCTCGGCGATGATCCAACTCGATATCGAGACGCCGGCAGGCCGCCGACGGATTTTATTTACGGGAGATCTCGGCCGCCGGAATGCGCTCTTGCTGAAGACCCCAGAAATTCCTCGCGATGTGTATTACCTTTTAATCGAAAGCACTTATGGCGACCGTCTGCACGCGCCGGTCAAAAACGCGGAAGAGGCCTTCGCCGAGGTTCTGAAGCGCGCGGTCACGGAAAAAGGAAAAGTCTTGATCCCCAGTTTTGCTCTCGAACGAACTCAGGAGATTATTTTTATGTTGGAAAAGCTCCGGCGCGAAAACCGTATCCCGCCGATTCCGCTTTACGTCGACAGCCCGATGGCGGTGAACATCACGGAAATCTTCAACCGTCACTTGGGCGATTTTCACCTCGCCCCGGAATTCAAAGACTATATCGCCAAAGAAGGCGATCCCTTCGGATTTGAAAACGTCCATTACGTCCGCACCTCGGAAGAGTCTAAGCATCTTAACGATGTGCCCGATCCGATGGTCATTGTGTCAGCCTCCGGCATGTGCGAAGGAGGCCGAATCCTGCATCATTTACGCAACAACATCGACAAAGAGTCAACGACGATCCTCTTAGTGGGCTATCAGGTTCAGGGTACGCTGGGCCGGCGTTTAGCCGACAGTGCCAAACGCGTAAAAATTTTCGGCTTGGAGCACGAAGTGATGGCGCGCGTGCAAACCATGTCCTTTTTCTCCGCGCACGCTGATCAAAGCGACTTGCTGTGGTTTATCGAAGGCCTGAAGCCGTGTCCCCCCAAAATCTTCCTCGTACACGGCGATCCCGCAGACCGCCAAGTGCTGGCCGCTCTCCTCAAGTCGAAGGGCATCTCTCAGGTGGAATGCCCGGAGTACGGCGACTCCGTTGAGCTTGATATTAATTAACGCCAAACCTCTATCAATATGGATTTAAGATCGGACTAAAGGGGATTAACTCTTAACCTGCCGCGGACAGCCGCTTTACAAACGACCTTAACCGGCGCATACGGTTCAAGGGACGATTCCATAGAAAGCGGAGCATGGGAGTAAACCGGGCGCCGGCGGTACTGGTAATGTACTGGCTCACCAGCTGCAATGCCTCGTCGTCAGAAACGTTTCTGAGTTCCGATTTCAACTGCCTGATCATTCGTTCCACATCTGTACGGCCCCATTCTTTGGCCTTGAACAATTTCAGGATTGTAGCGTCAAAATCCGACCAACTCACAGAATCGTCGGTGACCATACCTGTCAATCGATAAAAGAGATCGGGTACATCACCAAAGCGGTGTGCCCACCGACTCAGGCTGGTCTTTTCTGTAACGGCATGAAAGAAAATCGCAAGCACCGAATGCGCCTCAGCGAAGGCTTCAGAACGACCTTTATCCGCCACCTCCTTCGCCAAGTTGTCTAATAGACGTTCTCGGTCTTGAGCCTCTTGTTCAGCCCAGGTCAACGCGAGAGGCTCTGAAGAGAAAAAGACGACGGCAATCCATCTAATCGGTGCTGTGAGCTTATACAAGAATCCATAAATTCTCTCAGACTGGACAGAGGACACCTCTTCAGCTTTCGGTGGACGCGCGAAGATGTGGGCTAGTTCATGGAGTACCTTCTGTAATTCATTCACTTCGAAGTCAGACGGTATTTCCGATGCCGCTCGGCTTGCCAGCGCGACCAAGACCTGGAAACTGTTTCCTGTCTTGTCCCCGGAAGGAAGCAGTACGAGTGCCTCTTCACCGTCCACAGCGAATGCCAAAGGATCGAGGTCATGATGCGTCTGCCAATTCACCTCATCGACGGTCCTCTTCCGTTCTCGGTCCCAGACGGGATGTCGATCAAAGGCAAAACGCGTGCGGAGCTGGGCTACTTCGCGCAAATGCAAAATCTTCGGCAGATTGGCGCGCAATTGGCCGCGTATCGCGAGCGAACCGACCATCTCGTTGACCAGGCGCGCTACATACTCGCCCATTGGTCCCTCTCCTCTATAGGAGCCCCCTTCCAGATAGAGCGTCGCATGATCGGATTTGATGTAACCGCTCATGGCATTGGCTTCGAGAAAACTCGCAATCATTTCGGCGAGTCGAGGCGATTCTTTCGGTAAAGGCTGGGCAAGATCTTGCGGCAGGCCCGGGACGCGCTCAAGAATTCCGCCAAGATTCATCCCTTTACTCGCGACCTTTAGCCAAGTCCCGTCAAATTTAATTGCAGGACGGTTTTCAATCGGGCCCTGGGGACCATACTCGACTTTTCCAAAGCCAGTCCGCATGTCGGTCCCAGCCACCTGCGGCGGGTGGAAAAACCCAGTCATCGGATCGCGGTGTTGAACCAGAACGATATGTTCGGGATGGCCATCTACCCAGTAGGAGTGAGTACCCATCCCATACTCCGTATGACCTGGGATGGCTCCGACCTCGATGATGTACGCAACTGAATTGCCATCCGGAGAATACGCCCCTATGCTATCGCCATGCAACGGTTTGCCGGGCAGGTGGCGATCCACCATTTTTCCCATGACATCGGCAAAGAAGGGTTTCTGGCCGTCTCCAGCGCGCGAATCATCTGTCATTGCGAGCACTTGCGGATTCCTATATTTGACCGAAAATCTGTCAGGTCCCGAGTTAGGGTCGAGGGTAAACTCTACGACATAACCGAGGTTGCTATCTTTCTCACGGACCATCGCGATCATGCGGGGCTCCGGCGGTGCGTCAGATTCCCAAGTCCCCCAGGTGACTCGCTGGCACCTAAAGTCTCTGAAATATCTCCCCTGTGGGATTCCGACATGGTCTAGTTCCAAATCTGGGGGGATATCATCGCGGATGATGCGCGGCTTGTCGTAAAGAATATTCTCTCCAGGTCTCAATTTGAATTCTTCTCGCGTTGCGCGTTCGGATTGCGCCAATCGGAGTGCCAAATTGGTCTTCGGGCTGTCGGTGATCCCGTCTCCGTAGTAACGCGAGGGGGCACCGGTCACCGGTTGTGCGCGCAAGCCTGCAAGGGTGACACCTATCCTCGCGAATGTGAAACGGTCACGCCAAGTTTCCAGAAAACCCCTTTTCGGAAACGAAAGTTCCAGAGGCGCGAAGGCTGCCACATTAAAGATGGCCAATTGTTTTTCCTGAGCAGTCGTACTTTCACGCAATGACAGAGCGAGAGATTTCGCCAAGGCGGGGTCCACAAGGAGACCTTGGACTAAAAGTAACATCAGGGTGCGCGTGATTTTGAGGATCATTGACGGTATTAAAGTATGCCTTTTCATATTGAAAAAGGTAATCAACCTAAAGTCCAATATTCACTAGACCATAAGACCCACTCTATGGAGGTGCTGTTGGTACCTTTGG
>JBGPLV010000196.1:0-4137 GCA_041486625.1 Elusimicrobiota bacterium | reverse complement strand
GGTCAGGCAAATAGAGAAGTTTTAATTGGGACGCGCCCAGACCTTTGCCCCAGAGGCCTCCTGAGCCAAAAGCCAAAAGAGATTGAGTGAGCTGGTAGCCCGCACCGCTAGCGTCTGCCCAGGGGTCCATGAAGGAGACGAGACGCCGGTACCTGTAACCCACCCGGAAAAGCTCATAGTAAAGCGGCATAAGACTCACGGCCATTGTGCCAATAATGTGCTTGGAGCGTGCCCCCGCTAAAAACAGTAGAAATAGCCCTGTCACACCCAATAACATCGGCGTTCCAAGGTCCGGTTCCTTTAAAATGAAGCCGCATATTAGGCCCAGAACAAGCAAAGGCGGCAAATACCCTCTTCGGAAATCCTGGATTTGACTACGGTGACGGTCCAAAAAATCGGACATCCACACAATAATCGCGAGTTTGGCCACCTCGGACGGCTGAATATTCATAAACCCCAAGGGAATCCAACGTCTGGCGCCTTTGACCACCGGCCCGATCACAAGGACCGCGCCGAGCAACACAAAAGCCATAATCAAAAGGGCCAAAGACGCTTTTTGCCACCAGTGATAATCGATTCGCATACAGAATAGCAGTGCGGCAAGTCCCAAGGCGTCCCAGAGAATTTGTTTCCGAACAAAAAGATAAGCTGAGCCAAACCGTTCTTCGGACATGTTCGCGCTGGCGGAAAACACCATCACCAGACCCAGACCCAGCAAGAGGAGTGTCGCGATCAAGAGCGGCCGGTCCATCTGGAAGAATTTTCGTCTCACTTGAGTTTTCGGACAAACGACTTGAAATCCCGCCCGCGCTCTTCGTAATTATGGTATTGATCGAACGAGGCACATGCCGGAGAGAGTAATACCACATCCCTCGGCCGCGCCAAATCAGACGCTCTGGAAACGGCCTTCGCCATCGTGCGCTGCCGTTCCGTCGGAGCTGTACCTTTTAAATCTCTTTCGATCCGGGGCGTATCTTCACCGATGAGAAGAAGGCGTTTGACCCGACTTTTGATCAGGGACTTCAGGGGCCCGTAGGGCGATCCTTTGCCCTCTCCCCCCATGATGACGATCAAGGGGCCGGGAAAAGAGGCGAGGGCCACACGCGTCGAGTCCACATTTGTCGCTTTGGAGTCGTTGATGTAACGAACACCGCGCAGGGTCCGCACAAGCTCAAGCCGGTGCTCGACCCCGCGAAAGCCAGCCAGGACCCGGCGTATGGCGCCTAGCGGCACGCCTCCGGCCATGGCGATCGCGACCGACGCCAAAATGTTTTCTGTATTGTGGGGTCCTGGGAGATTCGACCACAGAGGCCACCGCGCATGATGTCCATGCCAATTGATAACGACATCCGCCTCACCCTGGGCTGCGCCCGTCCCTCTCCCATCGGGAGAGGGAGACCGGAGGACGGGTGAGGCATCATAATAGATGCCTTGGCGCAACTTCCTTTTGCGGCTGAACCAAAAGACCCTCGCCGGACAGCGCGTAGCCAGGCGCCTGCACCAGGCATCGTCCGCATTTAAGACACACACATCCTTGGCGGTTTGATTCTCAAAGATGCGGGCCTTCGCCTCGGCATAAGCGCGCATCGTCCCATGATGTTCCAAGTGGTCCGGTGTAACGTTCAGGATAGCCGAGATCGTGGGGTGGAAGGTCCGGATGTCCTCCAGTTGGTAACTGGAGACTTCGAGAACAATAGTCGGATGATGCCTCACCCGTCTTTGACGCGCCCTCTCCCGACGGGAGAGGGAAGGGGTGAGGCGAAGAACGGTCTCGGACAACGGCGTCCCAATGTTTCCTGCAACAACCGTTTGTTGTCCAGACGCCTTGAAAAATTCTCCCACTAAGGTTGTTGTTGTTGTTTTGCCATTTGTACCCGTTATCGCAACCATTTTGCTGGCTTGCACGTAACGACTCGCCAGTTCTAGCTCGCTCCAAATGGGAATATCTTTCCGCCTGATTTTACTGAGGATGGGAAGATGACTCGGGACTCCCGGACTGCGGATGATGAGATCGGAGTCGAGCAGGCGGTTGGAATGTTTACCGAATTCCACCTTGACGCCCGTTGGGATAGCACCATGGATCCGGTGACGATCGCTGAGGAGGACGCTTGCCCCCAGTCTGCGCAGAAATTTAGCGGCCGCGATCCCCGATCGCCCGGCCCCGATTATGCCGACTTGTAGGCCTTTCATCAAGAAAGATTATCTCAGTTTGAGAGAGGCGAGCGCGAATAACGCCAGGATGATGGCGACGATCCAAAAGCGTATCGTCACTTTGGATTCCGGCCAACCCATTAGTTCAAAGTGGTGATGCAGAGGCGCCATCTTAAAAATCCGGCGCTTATGCACGCGAAAGGAGTACACCTGAAGAAGGACGGAAAGCGCTTCGGCGACAAAGATGCCGCCAACGACGAGCAAGATCAGCTCCTGCTTGACGCAGAGCGCCACGACACCAATGGCGCCTCCCAAAAAGAGGGATCCCGTATCTCCCATGAAAACTTCGGCGGGGAAAGCGTTGTACCACAGAAACCCGAGACAGGCGCCGACCACAGCCGCCAGGACCACCGTGAGTTCTCCCGCACCCGGAACCGGGATGATGCGCAAATATTCCGAGAAACGCGCATGACCGGCTAAATAGGCCAAGACGCTGTACGTGAGGGCCGAAAAAATAACCGTTCCGCAGGCCAGGCCATCTAAGCCGTCGGCGAGGTTCACCGCGTTCGAAGATCCGACCAGGACCATCATGCAGAACGGTACGTAAAGAACCCCCAGATGGATAAACCACCCCTTCGAATAAGGGACACTCACCGATGCGGCGTAGGCGGCATTGGGCGGGTCGACGTACAAATATCCGGCCACCCCCAGTGCAAGGCACAATTGCACGCCCAATTTGACGGCAGGCGACAGACCGTCCTTGCGATGTTCGGAAGCCTTGAGATAATCATCCGCATATCCCAAGAGCCACAGCACCGTACAGGTCGCCAGGAAGAGAAGTACAAACCGGTCGGACAAGCGGGCCCACAATAAGCACGCGCTGGCCATCGCCAAAAAGATGATGAGTCCACCCATGGCGGGTGTGCCTGATTTGGCCTGGTGGTGGGCCGGGGTGTCTGCACGGATCCTCTGGTTTTTTTTGGACTTCAGCCACCGGATAATTCCGGGTCCCGTGGCCAGAGAGATGAAGAGCGCGGAGAGAAATGCTCCCGCCGAACGAAAGGTGATGTATTGAAAGACATTGAGCGGCGAAAAGAGGGGTTTAAGAAGATAGAGATAGTAGAGCATGGCTCACCTGTTCGAGTTGTAGACTTCGCGATGCCTTCAGCAGCACGGCGGGCTTGGGAGACGCGCCCAGCGAGCGCCCCAGAGCGTCGATAAGATAACGCTTTTTGCGATATCGTTCAACGACCCCTCGAAACCCTTGAGTGGAAATCCCCTGAAGAATGAATCGGCTGTCGCGCCCGTAAAGAAATAGGCGATCCACCGGTTGCGTGGCGATCCAGCGGCCGAGATCCTCATGTTCCTGATGCGCGATCCTGCCGAGTTCCCGCATATCGCCCAGGACGAGCCATCGCGGACGGTCCGGATAACTCCGACAGAAACTCTCGATCGAGGCGCGCATCGAAGAGGGGTTGGCATTGTAAGCGTCATTGACGATGACGGCGTTGTCCGGCCGGACGTGCACCTCCATGCGCATCGCGGCCGGCTTGAAAGACTCAAGGCCTTCCACGATGTCCTTGGACGGAACACCCAGAGCGTGGGCGACGGCCGCGGCGGCCATGGCGTTGGACACCTGGATTCCGCCGAAAACGTGTAGGGTCACCGGACACTTTTCCTTTCCCAGAACGAGAGTAAAGCGAAGCGGCGCCGGATAGGAAACGATGTCGATGGCGCGCACTTGCGCCTCCGACACCCGGCCATAGGTCAGTGTTTTGCAGGGCAACGAGCGAGCTAATCCCTTCAATAAAGGATCGTCCAAATTGATGACGGCCGTTCCCTCTCTTGGCAGCGCATCAAAAAGTTTGCGATTTTCTTCCAAGACCCCTTCCGGCGTCCCCAAGAATTCCAGGTGGTCCTTGCCGACGTTGGTGACGAGTCCGACGTGCGGCCGTGCCAGATCCACCAACAGTTTCATATCACCCT
>JBGPLV010000195.1:0-4206 GCA_041486625.1 Elusimicrobiota bacterium | reverse complement strand
AGGATTGGCGGGATCGATGGTCACATCGGGGTGTGAGGGTTCCGCGGGCGCATCCGGCTGTGTCTGTTCGGGGATCTGTTCCGGCTCTTGAGGCGCAAAGAGCGCGTTGGGGTCAAAAGGAATTGTTGTGGACTCCCCGTCCAAGAAATAAGCGGGTGGGGGAAGATATCCCGCCTTCGCCATGCGCTCCAGGAGCTGCGTGCGGCGGCGCGCCATAAAGGCCTTCTCGCTGATCGGGCTCCATCGGCGCGGGCTCGGAAGAACGGAAGCAAGGGCGACAGCCTCATCAGCCGTAAGGTCGAGTGCGTCTTTGTGGAAGTACGCCTGCGAGGCCGCCTGCACCCCGAAAATGCCAGTCCCCCACTCCGCGACATTCAAATAAAGCTCCAGGATGCGCTTTTTGGGAAGGGTTGCCTCCAGATAGACAGTCAGAACGGCTTCCTTAATCTTGCGGATAATAGACTTGCGCGGCCGCAGGAACAGGGTTCGCGCCAACTGCTGCGTGATGGTGCTGCCTCCATAAACGTATCGTTTTTTCTGCCAGTTTCGCTGAAAAGCTATGCCAATCTGTTCCATATCAAAACCATGATGGACGTAAAATCGGTCGTCTTCAGCCAAAAGGATCGCGTGGATCATGTCCGGAGAAATCTCGCCCAGATTTTTCCAGATCATTTGGGGATGGAACGGGGCATGCTTTCTGCGCGCTTCCTGCTTGCGGAGTTCAATAAGGGACGTGGTGCGAGGGTTCCGCCGTTTAAGTTGCAAGACGTTGTAAGGCCACAGGAGATAAACCAGGAAACCGAACAGGGCGAGTTGGCAAAGCCGGCAGATCATAAAAGGCTATTGTA
The DNA here is from genome assembly GCA_041486625.1 of Elusimicrobiota bacterium. Classification (GTDB taxonomy): domain Bacteria; phylum Elusimicrobiota; class Elusimicrobia; order 2-01-FULL-59-12; family 2-01-FULL-59-12; genus JANLWZ01. Next base: position 3,358 of record JBGPLV010000195.1, on the reverse strand, counting down.
AGTCTTATTTGGCCAGCGCTGTTTGCCGCTGCCAGGCGTCCTGCAGGAGTTTCCGGGCTCTATGGAGCCGCGACATCACGGTGCCCTGAGGAATGCGGAGCTCTTTGGCGATGACTTCGTAGGAGAGGTCCTGTAGAAAATACATTTCGAGAATCTGACGGTAGAGCTCGGGAACGTGTCCCAGGGCGTCTAGCGCCTGGCGGTTGATATGCTGGTCAGCAATGGTTTTTTCCAGCGGTTCCTGCGGCGTCAGTTGAGCCAGCAAATAACTCTCCTCACCACCCGCCAACTCGTCCAAGGAAACGGGCGCGCTCGGTTTCCGGTAAACGCTGATCGATTGATTGAGTGCGATGCGGTAAACCCACGTATAAAAGGAAGCTTCTCCCCGGAACTCGCCCAGATTCTCGAAGGCGGTCGCGAAGGCGTGCGCGACCACGTCGTCCACCTGCGCGTCGTTTCGAATCGTGTTTCGGAGACTCTCGGTGAGGCGTTCCCTGTACTTTTGAATCAAGACTTCAAAAGCCGCCCGGTTTCCCGCGACGGCGGCTTGAATCAGATTGTATTCCGCCGTTCCGTTCCCCGTAAATTGGTGGGCCTTTCCCTCTAAACAATTCACCACGCGCTCGATCAACTCCGGGGGGTTGAGGGGTTTGGAGATGTAGTCATTGGCGCCCGAGGAAAACCCCAGGAGCCATTCATCAGGGCGGCGTCGGACGGTCAGCATCAGGATGGGGAGATCCATCCACGCGGGGTCCTGGCGCAGTTGATTGCAGATGGTGTAACCGTTCATATCCGGCAGATTGATATCGAGGATCAACAGGCTGGGCCGCTCCCTTTGCAGCGCTTTTAAGCCCTCCGCGCCGGTCTCGGCGATCACCACGTCAAGGCCGGCGCGCTTTAAGATTCGCTTCACCAAGATTTGATAATCCTCTTCATCTTCCACGTACAGGATGGGCCCATTAGTCATGACTATACCTTCCTTAATCCCTTCCCCCCTTGCGGGGGAAGGTGAGGATGAGGGGCAGGTTCCGGGTGTGTGTCTGTCCCCTCACCCCCACCCTCTCCCACAAGGGGAGAGGGGATTCTTATAGGCAGCGTAAAATAGAAAGTGCTTCCTTCGCCCGGGATGCTCTCCACGCCGAGAGTTCCGCCGTGCAGATCGACGAGCGCGCGGCAAATGGACAGTCCAAGCCCCGTCCCTTTGGGCCCCTTCACGTTTTGGCGCGCCGAGTGCACCTGCTCAAATTTATTGAAGATCTTGGCCTGGTCCTCGGGCGCGATCCCAGGTCCCGAGTCTTTGACGTACACGCGTAAATGCTTTTCCGAAGCCACCGCTTCTACGCCAACCTCGATGGTCCCCCGCTCAGGCGTAAATTTGATGGCGTTGGTCAACAGATTCACCAGCACCTGGCGAATCTTGTCCGGATCCGCCCAGGCTCTGGGTAGCGAAGCGCTGGGAATTATGGTGTGACTGCTCAACTTTTTTTCGGAGAGTTTCGCCGCGTAAAAGGCCACGACATCCTGAATCAGGATCGCCAGGTTCACCGGTTGCCTATCCAGCATCACTTTCCCACGCTCCAGTGCCGCCACGTCGAGAAGGTCATTGACAAAGCGCGTCAGGCGCTGCGTATTCACCCGCAAACGCTCCAGATAGGTTTGCCATGTGGACGGAGAGATCCCCTCCCGGATCTCCTCGTTAATGACATTTAAATAAGATTCGATGGCCCCCAGCGGCGAGCGAAGCTCGTGCGTCACCGCCGAAACGAAGTCTTCCTTCATTTGATCGAGTTCCTGGAGTTGCTCGGCCATGGTCTGGAAGGCTTTCGACAGAAAGCCAAGCTCATCATGGCGGCGATTGGTGTCGGTCAAATCCAGCTGGTATTTCCCTTGACCGACGCGCCGGGCAGCCTCGGCCAAGGAACCAATCGGACGCGTCCAGGACAAAGCCAAGAGGAAAGAAATCATGAGCCCCGCGGCGACCGCTCCGGCCACAATAAAGCTGAGGCGTCGCTTGAGGCCCCATAGACGATTTTGCACCGTCTCTTCAAATTGGCGTTCGGAAAAACCCGCAGACGCTGTGGCCACCCACTGGTTTCCCAGGTGGACCGGCTGGGTGAGAACGAGCACCTCGGTTCGCCCCGCGTCAGGGGTCATTTGGGTGACCGACTTCCCAATCTGGCTGGGCTCCGAATGCGCGAGGACCTCTCCCTTAGGGTTCACGACGCTGGCGCTCACCAAAGAGGGATTCCATTTCTGCAGCCAGCGCGCGTATTTCACGAGGAGCAGATCGTCGTTGGTCAAGAAGGATTCCTGGGTGATATGGACAAGATTCTGGAGCAGCGCGCGGCGCTCCTGGTCGGCTTCGGCTCGGATCGATCGTCGCTCCGCCAAATAGAAAGACACGCTCAGGCACACGGTCGTGCCGATGAGGAGCGTCGAAACGGTCAGCGCGAGTTTAGGGAATAGTTTCATTGGTCAGGCACCGGCATCTCTTTGTTAAGCGCGAGTTCCTTCTGGACTTTGGCGAGCGCGTTCAACGCCTTCTCATGGTGCGGATTCATGCGGGTCGCCATATGCCACTCGCGCATTGCTTCATCCAGTTTCCCGCTCGCGTACGCGATGAGTCCGGCTTCGTAATGCAGCTGCGCCGCCTTGGGATCATGCCGTTTTTGCATCTCGGCGCGGACCATCGCCAGATAGGAGCGCGCTTGGGGGTGTGCGGGGTCCAATCGCAACACCCTATCAAAGTTGTTTTCGGCGTCCTGTAATTGCTCCTGCTCCAAAGCGGCCAACCCCTTTTGCAGGGCCCGTTCGATTTCCTGGCGTTTTTCTTCTCCGAGACGCTCCGCGCGTTCATTTTCTGAGGCGGCTTCCGCCTGAACGAGGTAGTAGCCAAGTTGTGGATATTCGGGATCCCGGATCGCCAGTCTCCGGAATTCTTCCAGAGCGCGCGTAAAATGCTTTTGCTGGTAGAGCGTTATTCCTTCATCGAAGAGAGTTTTCAGTTCGGCGAGACGCTTTTCTTCGTCCGCATGGTCTTGCGCGATCTTTTCGTAGGGGATGAAGCGGAGATCATTTAGCCGGTGAGCCGCCTCCGCGCCGGGATAGCTTTGCTCAAGAAGCGTACGGGCTTTGCCCCAGGCCGCGATCGCCGCCGCATAATCAGCCTGGCCGTAAGCGTAAAAACCCTCGAGCGCATAGCGTTCCGCGATGGACACGCCGCTCCCCGTGTCCAGCATATGCCGGATTTGGCTTTGAAGTTCGCTCAATTCGCGCTGAGCGTCCGGGAAGGAGCTGTTCTCAGACAGGATCTGCAATATAAGGTCATTGGCGGAGAGAAGATGCCCGGCATTGCGTT
>JBGPLV010000194.1:0-4213 GCA_041486625.1 Elusimicrobiota bacterium | reverse complement strand
ATGAAAGTCGGCAAGCCGTCGGCGATCCAGGTCGTCTACAATTATTTGCGGCGTGATGCCGCGGAAGAACTTTTCCCGCGCGCTCTCGCGGAAGGGGTAGCGATTATAGCCCGCGAACCGCTGTCAAACGGCTTTTTAACCGGTAAATACACCAAGGATTCCGTCTTCCCGGTAGGAGACATCCGCCACCAGTGGCCATCCAAGTACCAGGCGCAGCTCGTCAACCAGATCGACGGTTTTAAAAAAACCGTAGAAGCAGGTTCTCTGACGCTGGCCCAGGTCGCCATTCGGTTCGTTTTGGCTCAGCCGGCCGTTTCAGTCGTCATCCCTGGATGCAAAACAGCCGAGCAATCCCAGGAAAACTTCAAAACCTCCGATCTCAGCCTCGCCGTTGTGCCCCGCTAGAAGGGCCCTTTAGAGACCTGGGTCTTTTGGTCCGGCAAATTTAGCCCTCCGTACCATAGTTCGTCCGACCTCGATCAACTACACTTTCCGCGTATGCGTCTGCATCGGATCGCCCTGATTGCGTTTTTCACCTTGCCGCGTCCTGCCGGATCGATCGGTGCTGATCCGATGCTCTCAGTAGGCCGCCAGCCGGACCCCACTGCCAAAACACTCGCGGAGATTCGCGCAGCGGAAAGAAGGCGCATTCCCCTTGAAGTGCAGCTCAAATCTGCTGATCGCTACCCCGCAGGAGGCCCTGTGGAGGTGACCATCATCGTCACCAACCTCTTTGATGCCCCTCTTGTCATGAACAGCCGTATGCTCGTCAACCATCCCCTCCTACAGGGCGAAATTTCCTTCCGGATCATTGGTCCCAATGGCAAAAAAATCGAAATTCAGCGCTTCATCACCCCGCTTACGCTCAGGGATCAGGATTTTGTGACGCTAGCTCGGGGTCAATCCATGCAGAGGGCTGTCGATCTCGCGGACCTTTACGGGGTCTCGCGCAAAGGCGTCTATAAGCTCCAAGTTTTTTACCACAATGAAGTCGATCACGCAGGCGAGTCTCAGCATGCGTGGAAAGGCATGGTCTGGTCTGAACCCGTAGAGGTCCGGCTGGATTAGGCTTGACAGCCGTCCCCCCTAAGCGGTACAACGTTCCCATGGTGGAAAGCAGCGCGTGCCCCTCCATATCCATCGAACAGCTCCGCCTCGAGCAAATCTTCACCTCTCCTCATCAAATGCGCAAGCAGTTCGACCCCATGGCCCTCCGGGATCTGGCCAGATCCATGAAGCAAGAAGGCCTCATCCAACCCATTACAGTCCGAAAAGTCGGAAACGCCTATGAACTGGTGGTTGGCGAAAGGCGGCTTCGGGCGGCGCAGATTTTGGGTTGGCCTACCATCGATGCCCGTGTCATCGATATCAGCGATGAAGATGCCGCGATTAAGGGGCTTATTGAAAATCTTCAACGAACGGATCTCAGCGCGATAGAGGAAGCCAAAGGGTACAAACAACTCGTAGAGCCCCCCTACAACCTGACCCAGGAAGCCATCGCTCAACGGGTGGGAAAGAGCCAGACCGCCATTGCCCGCATCCTCGCGTTGCTCGAATTGCCTCTAGAAATTCAGGAGATTATGCCGCACGGCATAATTACGGAAACGCATTCGCGCGCTTTGCGAAAAATTTCCGACCGTACCAAGCAGATCCAACTGGCGCGTCAGGCAGACCGGGAGGGGTGTACAGTTAAAGAGATAGAGCGGCGCGTGAACGAAGTCCTCAAGCAAACGGGTGAGCCCATCAAACGCCGTGAGGTAAAGTCCAAACCGCAGTCTCAGGATCCTCTCGCGAAGATATGGCAACCGATTCTTCAGACCGCCGATGAAGTCGGCGTGAAAGTCTCTGCGGTTCGTTATGAAGGTTCCGGCCGGTGGACTTTGCGGGTGGAAACGAGCAATACAATGAACCCCCGCCGTGCCCTTGCTGACTTCTTCATCCGCCTTGGCCATACGTTAAATGGCCCCATCCCTGCCGACCTCATTGAATCTGCCCAATAACGGCGTTTAGGGCTTTGCGCATGATAGTTGTGCGGCTGACAAAGCTTAAAACCAAATGCCGGCGTTCCATGTCATAGAAGTAGCCGGGGTGTAGAAGAATTCTGTTTTTTTGCAGCAATCGTAAGGCGATTTCATCCTCATCAACTCCCTTTCCCTCCAGCCGTAGCGTCAGAAAGAAACCACCCTCCGGCTCCACGAAAGAGATTTTCTTTTGGTCCCTCAAGAGTATGGCTGCGCATTCCATTCGCTTGCGGATCTCTGAAACGTAGGATGCTTGGAAAGCCCCGCTGTGCCGCAAGAGCGCCGGGACGGCAAACTGTGCCGCTTCGTTCACCGGCAAGAATGTGTCGGAGATCATATCGAGCGCCTTCATCGACTTTTGGACAAGCGCCGGGTCTCCCGTAACGGCCATCCAACCGATCTTAAGACCCGGCAACGCCAGCATCTTGGAAAAGCCGTTTAGCGTAATCACCAAGGGTGCCGCCGTCGCAGCCGGCCGCGGCAGACGCTTGAGCTTAAACAGAAAGGGACTGAAGACTTCATCAGCGATAATCGGCAACGTCTTTCGGGAAGCAATCGCCGCCAGATGCCCGATCTCTTCCTCGGAAGTCACAGCTCCCGTCGGGTTATGGGGGGAGATCAGCACGATGGCTTTCGTTCGTGGCGTGATGACGGATTCAAGATGCTTGAAATCGATCTCCCACCGGTCGGCTTCCCGCAGTCGATAAGACACCCGCTTGGTCCCGCATAGGACGGCGATGGAGTCAAAGAGTGGATAGGAGGGAGCCGGGCAGAGAATTTCATCGCCTGGATTGGCCAGAATCTTAAAGGCGTACCAATAGGAAATACTTGTACCGGGTGTAAGAAGCAATTGTTCGCTCGGAATATCCAGTCCTTCACCCCCGTAATATCGGCTGATCGCCGTGCGCGCTGATGCTTGTCCCAGAGGATCCGGCCGATATGTCTTCGACTGTTTTAGACCTCTCGCGAGGGCTCTTAAGAGAATTCCTTGAGGAAAATGGATGCCTTGAGCGTTCACATTTCCAGAAACGAGATCGGTCATTCGCTCGCCCTGTTTAACAAGCTGGTCCCGAAGCACGTAGAGACGGTTGGTGGACACATCAAATTGTTGCGTGGTGGATGAAAGCATCCAGTTATGATATAAAACGCCTGCTCGATGAAAAGCGAACCTTCCAAACGGTTGCTCTCATTGGACGTTTTTCGCGGACTCACCATCGCGGGGATGATCCTCGTCAACAGCCCGGGGAACGACACGGCCTATTGGCCGCTCGACCATGCCGAATGGAATGGCTTGACCCCCACCGATCTCGTTTTCCCATTTTTTGTATTTATCGTTGGCGTCTCGCTCGTGTTCTCTTTATCGAAACGATTAGAGGGAGGCGCTACTCGATCTGCGCTCTTTGCTCAAGTTCTTAAACGGACCCTGATTATTTTTGGGTTGGGCCTCCTGTTGAACGGTTTTCCGTTCTACGACTTATCATCCATCAGGATCCTAGGCGTCCTGCAAAGAATCGCGCTGTGCTATTTCTTCGGCTCTCTTTTCTTTTTATGGACGAACATCACGATTCAGATTGGTGCCATCGTGGTGATCCTTATCGGATACGCGTGGTTGATGATGCATCTCCAAGTCCCGGGGTTTCCGATCGGGGACTTAACGAAAGAAGGGAATTTCGCCGCTTACATCGACCGCACGCTCCTCTCCGGACATATGTACCGGCCGGTGTATGATCCCGAAGGGGTCTTGAGCACGCTCCCGGCCATCGCCACGGGGTTGTTCGGTAATTTGACGGGCTTCTGGTTGAAGTCTTCTGGAGCGGCGGCCAGGAAAGTGACGGGGTGCCTGCAGGCAGGAATCATATTTCTTCTGGCCGGCTGGAAATGGGGACACTATTTTCCAATCAATAAAGCGCTCTGGACCAGCTCCTATGTGCTCGTCACCGCGGGTTGGGCGTTGGTGGTTTTTGGCATCTGTTACTGGCTGATCGAAATCCATGGCTGGAGAAAGTGGTCAAAACCTTTTGAGGTATTCGGGACCAACGCCATCGCCGCGTATTTTTTGCATGTTTTTTTCCTCAAAGTTCAGAACCGCATCCCACTCCCCCGGCTTGACGGAAGTCCCGGCAACTTGCGCTTTTTCATCACCGATCATCTCTTCAGTGCCGGGCTCTCTCCCCAAAACGTATCGCTTGCCT
>JBGPLV010000193.1:0-4236 GCA_041486625.1 Elusimicrobiota bacterium | reverse complement strand
CACGTTTTAATTGAAACCGTGGAAGCCAACGTCTCCGCGTTTATGCAACGTTGGTTGACGCGCTACGCCCGCTATTTCAACTGGCGGTACAAGCTTGTAGGGCATGTCTTTCAGGGACGCTATAACGCTAAGCTTGTGCAGAAAGAGACTTACTTTAAGGAATTAATTCGTTACATTCATCTCAACCCCTTTCGTGTTAAAGATCCGGGTTTCGTGGGTCCGGATGGGTGGAAATGGTCCAGCCATCGCTATTACCTTGGCGAGAGACCGCCGCAAGGCTGCCAGGTTGCTATCGAGCGGGCTCTTTCGATGTTCGGGTCGACTCCGGGGGAAGCACGCAAACACTACGCTCAATTTCTGGCGGATGGCCTCCGTGAGGGGAATTGGGAGGATTTTTACCAAAGCGGTCAAGGTGACATTTTGGGAGACGAATCCTTCGTGAAGCGCCATTCGAAGCTTCAAACGGAGTCTGCGCCCAGTCCAAGTCGCCGCATTTCGGCCGACTGGTCATTGAACGATGTGCTGATGGCGGCTGAGCAGGTATTTACTATCAGCCGGAACGACTTGGCGAGTTCCATCCAAACACATAGGCTAAGCCGTATCCGCCAGGCTATCGCGAGAGTAACCCGGAGTTCAGACACGATTATGATTAACGAAGTTGCGTCGGCATTCGGGCGTGATCCATCAGCAGTCAGCCAGATGCTGAGACGAATGGAAGCCCAGCAAGAAGAGCGAGCGGAGGTGAAACTCCTGGTCAATGCTCTTGAGAAAACAAAGGAGCTGCAATTGTCAGATTGTCATGCCTGACCCCAGCCGTATGGACATTCGGAATTTTTGCATCATCGCGCACATTGACCACGGGAAGTCTACGCTCGCGGACCGGCTCCTCGAGACGACAGGCACCATTCCCAAGCGCGAGATGCGCGAACAGATCATGGACGGGATGGAGCTCGAACGCGAGCGCGGCATCACGATCAAAGCCAAAGCCGTGCGGATGCTCTACACCCCGCCAGGCGCCCGGGAACCGACTATTTTGAACTTGATCGACACTCCCGGTCACGTCGACTTCACCTATGAGGTCTCCCGCGCCCTGGCCGCTTGCGAAGGGGCGCTGCTTCTCATCGATGCCACGCAAGGGGTCGAGGCCCAGACACTGGCCAACGCCACGCTGGCGCGGGAGGCGGGTCTTACGATTATCCCGGTCATTAATAAAGTCGATCTTCCCGCGTCTGATCCTGGAAGCTGCCAAAAACAGATTGAGGACGTCCTTGGGCTTCACAAAAAAGCGCTTCTCGCCAGCGCCAAGGTCGGTCAGGGAATCCAGGAAATCTTGCAGGCCGTGATCCAGGACATTCCGGCGCCGAACATGGATTCCACCGCGCCGCTTAAAGCGCTCGTTTTTGATTCGGTCTTTGATACGTTCCGAGGGGTTTTGGTGTATGTGCGAATTCTCGAAGGTGAAATCAAAACAGGGACGAAACTCCAATTTATGCAAACAAACCGTCAGGTGGTGGCCGAAGAAGTGGGAATTCTTCAACTGAAATATGTCAAAACCGAACGTCTAGGGGCCGGGGAAGTCGGCTACATCGTGCTGGGGTTAAAGGAACTCCAGGACGTCCGGATGGGAGATACCCTGACCTCGACCGAGCGGCCCACGACGTCGCCGCATCCGGGCTACAAAGAACTGAAGCCTTTTGTCTTTGCCGGTATTTATCCGGTCAACCCCAGCGACTATGACAATCTCAAAAAAGCGTTGGATAAACTTCATCTCACCGACTCCGCTTTTTCCTTTACCGCGGAAACCTCCACCGCTCTCGGGTTCGGTTTTCGGGCGGGGTTCCTGGGACTACTGCATCTGGATATCGTCAAGACCCGCATTGAACGGGAATTCGAAATCCCGCTCATCGCTACGGCGCCCAACGTCCAATACGAAGTGATGCCCCTGAACGGAGAACGCATCCGCATCGATAACCCAGCCAAATTTCCTGAGCCGGGAGACGTAAAGGAAATTTTGGAGCCTTATGTTACGGCGACCATCGTCACACCCGCCGATTACGTCGGGCCCCTGATGCAGCTCTGCCAGGACCGCCGCGGGATCTTTCACGACATGAAATATCTTTCCGCGACGCGGGTCGCGCTCCATTATGATTTGCCGCTCGCGGAAATCGTCAGCGATTTTTACAATGAGCTGAAGTCCTTATCCAAAGGGTACGCCTCCTTCGATTATGATCACGCCGGCTATTCGGCGGCCGATCTCGTGAAGATGGAGATCATGGTTCACGGGGAAGTGGTGGACGCGTTTTCCTTTATCGTCCACCGCGACAAAGCCTACGGGCAAGGACGGGTCCTGGTCGAGTCCTTGAAGGAGCTCATTCCACGTCAGATGTTTGAAATTCCCTTGCAGGCGAAGATCGGGAGTCGTATTATCGCTAGAGAAACAATCCCCGCTCTGCGCAAAGATGTTCTGGCCAAATGTTACGGAGGGGACATCTCCCGCAAGCGCAAGCTTTTGGAAAAGCAAAAGGAAGGCAAGAAAAAAATGAAACAGATTGGGCAGGTGGAAATCCCGCAAGAAGCCTTCATGGCCATTTTGAAAAGATAAAGGAGAATTCATTGGAAAGTACATTATTTTGGATTGGGTGCGGGTTGGGCGCTTACGGGGTCGTACTGCGCCAGATCTTTAAGCGCGAGGAGTGGATCCAAAAGCGGGCGCTCCCCGTCTTCCTGCATCTCCTTTTTATGGCGGCAGTGGGGGCCCTGGTGGGGTTTGTATTTAGCGCCTCGACCGACCTTCATGGCCCCTCTCCCCGCTGGCCCATCACAGGGGCCCTGATTGGTCTTCTTTGGGGTGTGGGCCAGCTTCTCTGGAACAAGTCCGAGCCGAACCGCAGAACGAGTCTTCTGGCGGGAGACCTCGAATGGGTGGAGACGTCGTTCTCGGCGATCCTTCTCGCTTCCGTCATCATGTACGCCGTCCTTCAGGCGTTCAAGATCCCTTCCGGATCGATGGAGGATACCCTGCTCATCGGCGACCATTTGTTCGTCAATAAGTTCATTTACGGGATCCGCATGCCTTTTACAACAAGGCGCGTCTTAAAACTCCGGGATGTGAAGCGGGGGGAAGTCATCGTTTTCGAAGCTCCGCTGAACGCCATCCTGTCGCGAGACGAGCGCGAGCGGGGGGTGAAGAAAGACTTCATTAAGCGCGCGATAGGCCTCGAAGGCGACACGATTGAGATCAAAAACAAAAAGCTCTACGTTAATGGTACGCTCCAAAATGAAACCTATCCGGTTTATAAGGACCGGTTTACCTATCCGGCGGCGCGGTTGGGTTTGTCGGCCAGCGATTACCAAATGTACTGGGAGAGCGGGCGATTTGCGGAACTCCGGCGCGAGCAAGTAGGCGATAACTTTGGCCCGATCAAGGTGCCTCCGGGATGCTATTTTGTAATGGGAGACAACCGGGACGGTTCGTTCGATGCGCGGTTCTGGGGACCGCTGCCGAACCGGCTATTAAAAGGGAAGGCCTGGATTGTTTATTGGCCGCTGACTCGTATTAAGGTGATCAAATGAACTATAAATACTGGCTCGTCGCTTGCGTCGCATTCGTCATTCTTGAGATTCTGCCGCCGCCGACGCATTTCTTTTTCGTGTGCATGGCGTTCGGGGCGCTGGGAGCGTCGATTGCCGCGCTTTTTTCGTCGATCGTGTGGCTGCCCTGGGTTGTATTCGCGGTAACTTCTGTCGCGCTCACGCCGCTCATGATTCCATTGGCGAAATTTCTTTTTACGCCGAAGCCGCACGCTTCCAATGTGGATGCCTTGATCGGGCAGAAAGCGCTCGTGACAGAACCCATCCATCCGAGAGCCCCGGGCGTGGTCAAAATCAAAGGGGAAAGTTGGCGGGCCGTGTCCGAAGAGGACCATTTCGAAAAAGACCAGTGGGTTGAAATCGTCAAAGTCGAAGGGGCATCCGTCATCGTAAGGAGAACATTATGAATATACCGTTTGGTTTTTCAGGACTCTTGGCCGTCGCGGCGATGATCTATGTTGCGCGCGCGGTCCGCATTGTCCGCCAGTTTGAAAAAGGTCTCGTGGAGACCTTCGGACAATACAGCCGCACAGCGAACGCGGGTCTCGTCCTGCTTTTCCCACCGTTTCAAGGCATCCGATTGGTGGACATGCGCGAACAGGTAATGGATGTCCCGCCCCAAGAGGTGATCACGAAAGACAACGT
>JBGPLV010000192.1:0-4257 GCA_041486625.1 Elusimicrobiota bacterium | reverse complement strand
GCCGCTGGCGGATTTGGGCCTCGGTTTCCGACGACCGGTTCCTGAGCCGCCGCGCAAGCTCGCCAAACGTCGGCGTTGTGATAAAAATCAAAATGGCTTCCGGAAACCGGCGCTTCACCTGGAGCGCCCCTTGGACGTCGATGTCGAGAAGCACATCTTTCCCCCGGGCACGCATCTTTTCCAGATAGGTCCGGGGCGTGCCGTAGTAATCTTGTCTGTGAACTCTCGCCCACTCGGCCAGGTCTCCTCGCTTGCGCATCGCCTTAAAGGCTGCCTCCGTCACAAAAAAATAATCCCTTCCTTCTTTCTCGCCGGGCCGCGGCAGGCGCGTGGTCGCGGAGATCGAAAACACTAAATTTTTCCGGCGCCTGAGCAGCTGACGGCACAAGGTGCTCTTGCCCGCGCCTGAACCGGCGGACACCACAACCAAGAGGCCACGGCGAGCGGATGAGCGAACGAACGGACGAACCTTCATCTTCCGCTCCCCCGCTCTCCCGCTCCCCCGCTCGTTGGTTCCACTGGAGGCGGAGCTTCCTCATGCGCCTTGGCCTGGATCACTTCGCGCTGCAAACGGTCCACCTGGTCGCGCAACTGGTCAAGAAGATCTTGTTGGTTTTTCACCTTTCGGCTTAGATTGAGCATCTCACTCTTCGTTTCTTCTGTGACGTTCGCGGAATTCACCGCTTTGCCGTTTAGATCGGAAATTGCCTTTTCCAGATCGCGCAGGCGCCGCGAAGCCCCGAGTTCATCCAAGCTCGACTGGATGCCTGTCACGCGATCCTGAAGCGCCGAGACTTCTTCGATCAAACTCTTAAATTGCTCTTTGAGGGACGCTATCTCGCGCTTGAGCGCTTTGGTGGGGCTCGCAGATGACGTAGCGGAACTCGTTTTATGTTTAACCGGGGCCGCGCCCTCCTCCGCACGGATCACGCGAGATCCGATAAGCAACGATAATGTCACGAGGACGGTCTTCATCGTGCGGCGAAAAATCGTGAGTGCTTTCTTCATATCGTCCGGCCAGGGTGCTTCAAAACGGACCTTCCTGCGCGTGACCGGGTGTTGCAGTTCGAGCCGCTCGGCATGAAGCAGAGGGCGATGGATGCCATAGTCCTTCGACCACTTGGCTTGGGATCCGTAGGTGTGGTCGCCCACAATGGGATGGCCGATGGCCGCGCAATGGACTCGAATTTGATGGGTCCGTCCTGTTTTCGGATGCAAAGTCACCTGCGAAACCTCCTTGAAGGATTCAACCACCTCAAACGATGTTTCCGAAGGCCGGCCCATGCTGGACACCGCCATGCGGCTGGGAACATTATGCGAGCGCCCGACCGGCGCTGAAATAACCCCTGTCATGGCTTTGGGGTTACCCTCGATCAAAGCGACGTACGTTTTCTTCACTTTCCTATCCTGAAACTGTTTGCTGATCATGTTTTGAGCGGTCACCGTTTTAGCGACGAGAAGCACCCCGGTCGTGTCCTTATCAAGACGATGTACGACCCCAAGCCGCGAGGAATCGCCAAAAAGTCCAGTTACTTTGGGTCCGAGATAGTCCTCCAACCAGTCAACGAGTGTCAACCCTTTATGACTTGGCGCCGGATGAACCACGAGGCCCGCGGGCTTGTTGAGGACGAGGATGGAAGCGTCTTCAAAAATGACTGAAGGGGCTACGAGCTTTGCCTCACCCCAACCCTCTCCCGACGGGAGAGGGCGCGCCGAAGCATCGGGTGAGGCTATTTTAAGATCAGAGACCTCAATGGCTTCCCCCACCTTCACTCGATAATTTGGAATCAGCTCTTGCCCACTTCGGGTGACCCGTCCGTCCCTAATCCACTTCTGCAAAAATGACCGTGAATGGTCGGGATACATCCGCGCCAGAATGACATCCAGGCGTTTGCCGTCCTGATCCGATGATATCTTAAGCGTGGGCATCATGGTTTGTCGTTTTTTGCACAAGGAGAATGCTTCCCGAAATCAGAATGGCCACCAGGGCAATGATCTGTGAAGGCGCGAGCCCCCCATGCAGGGTCCCGCGATCATCCCCGCGCAGCGTTTCCATCGCAAACCTCAGGGCCCCGTACAGAAGAACATAAAGCCAGAAGATGTCGCCGTGAGTGTCTTTCTGGCGCGCGAGCAATGACCAAAGCAAGGCCGCGATGAGCAGGTCTCCGACCGATTCATAAATTTGCACGGGGTGGAGCTGCACGCCAAGCGGCGCCAAAGAGGCCGGATCCTTAAACGTGACGCCCCAGGGAAGCGGCGTCGGTTTGCCGTAACAGCAGCCCGCGAAAAAACATCCCCACCGGCCGATGCCCTGTCCTAAGGCCAGCGCCGGGGCCAGATAATCCGCGATCTCATCGACCGCGTAGCCGCGATAGCGGGTAAAAACAACACCCACCAGAGCGGCCAAAAGGAACCCTCCGTAAAAAACGAGCCCGCCTTCCCATACTTTAAAACTTTCCCAGGGATGCTCACGGAAATAACTGAGGTTCACCAGAATGTACAAGAGGCGCGCGCCCAGAAGCCCGCTGACGATCAGAATCGCCACCAGATCCAGCAAGAAGGCTTCGCCAATCCGGTGCGCGCGGGCGATCGCCCTGGCCGCCTGAAGAGAAGCGAGAAAAGCCAGCGCGACCATGGCGCCGTAGGTCCGGATCGTGAGTGGGCCGATGTGAAAAAGAATCGGAAACATTTAGTCTGCCGCTGAGCGGTCCTTAAACAAAAGACCGACCATGATGCTGACGGTGCCGATGGAGATGGCCGAATCCGCGATATTAAAGACCGGCCACACCCGGAAATCCAGGAAATCGATGACCTGCCCGAAATGGATGCGGTCCATGACGTTGCCGACCGCGCCTCCGAGGACCAGGGCTACCCCGAGAGCGCCCCAGAACCCGCCCCGTTCAGAGAGCCCCCTGGCCCCATAAAGAAGAGCGCCCAGGATCACAAACGCGAGAACCAAAAGGGCTTTGTTGTTGCCCTGGAAAAAGCCGAACGCCGTACCTGTGTTCTGCACATACGTCAAATAGAACCATGCTGCCACGCGTCTGCTTTCGCCGAGCTGAAAATGATGCCGGACCCACGCTTTGGTCAAGCGGTCCAGCAGCAACACGGCCCCGGCGATCATCATGATCCCGCCGAACCGGATCGCATAAAGTTTTTCCTGCGACGTCATGCTTCTCATCGTTTCACCTCTTCCAATTCGATCGCGTCCGCGCACCGTTTGCAGATATCGGGCCACGCTTTCACGGCGCCCACATCCATTTTATAAATCCAGCACCGCGCACATTTGGCGCCGCCCGCCTTTTCAATATTGACGCCGACGCCGTTGACAGATCCGTCCTGAACAAGCTCAATCTGGCTTATGCCTAAAATCATTGGCAATTGTTTCTCATAGCTTTTGAAAAAACTTTCGAGGTCCGACCCTTTCACGCGCAGGCGGGCTTTGGCCTCGCGCGGCGCTTTGATGAGCCCAGCGGTTCTGGCTTTTTCAAGCTCCGCCAGACCGGATTCACGCAAAGCGAAAAGTGTCTTCCAGCGGTCCATCAAGGCGACATCCATCAAGGCGTCATCGGCCGCCGGCAAATCGGAAAGCGAGACAGAGTCCGCGTGTCGCATGAATCGCCAGCATTCATCGGTGGTAAAACTAAGAACGGGCGCGAGAAGCCGGAGAAGAGCATCCGCCACTCGGTAGAGCACGGTTTGCGCCGCGCGGCGTGATGGAGATTCAGCGGGATCACAGTAGAGCCGGTCTTTGACCACGTCCAGATAGAAACTCGACAACTCGGCGTTGCAAAAACTCACGAGCCGCGAGGTCACACGATGGAACTGATAGCTCTCATAAGCGGCGAGCGCCTCGCGGATCTCTTCCTGAAGCCGGTGGAGCGCCCAGCGGTCGATCTCGAAGAGCTCCTTGTAAGGCACGGCGTTCTGTGCGAGGTCAAAATCTCCGAGGTTATTGAGGAGATACCGAAAGGTATTGCGCACTTTTCGGTAGCTGTCCGAGAGACCTTTTAAAATTTCCGGCGATAGATGCACATCCCCGCCATAATCGCTCGAGGCGACCCAAAACCGAAGGATATCGGCGCCATACTGCTTGATGATCTCCTCGGGAGCGATCACATTGCCGAGCGACTTGGACATCGGTCGTCCTTCGCCGTCCATCACAAAGCCGTGCGTCAAAACCGATTTGAATGGAGCCTGGTCCTGAAGGGCCACCGAAGGAATCAGAGAGACCTGGAACCAGCCGCGGTGCTGGTC
>JBGPLV010000191.1:0-4263 GCA_041486625.1 Elusimicrobiota bacterium | reverse complement strand
CGCCATCTGCGCGCCAGCGCGGGAAAAGGCCTGTGTGATCGCCCAAGCGATGCTCCATTTATTCGCCACACCAAAGACCGCGATTTTCTTTCCTTTTAGTAGATGGGAATGCTCGGCAGTCATCTGAGGTTTTACGGCCTCAAGTGTCGTCATCTATTTAAGGTAGTTGATATAGATCCGGATTCCGATGGCGCCATCGATATCGGCGCCGATGGAGGTGGCGAGCTGGATGACGGGCGCTACTTCGGCATAGAATTCAAGGGGTTGAGAAGAAGAAAGGAAAGAAACCCCGACGGGAAGTCTTAGGCCGAACTGAGAATCATTGCCGAGCAGGATTCGGCCTCCCGCGCCGACATAGAACGGAAGCCGCCCGTTGGAGACGTCGAAGCTGGAAAACGAGTGCCACAGGATATCTCCATGGGCATCGAAGTTGTGGTTGAAGTGGTACCCCATGAACCCGTCAACGGCGAGCGTCGAATTCAGCCAGTATTTGGCGGTGACGCCCATGGGCTGACCAAGCTGCGTCCCAACGCCGAAATCCTGCGCCGATCCGACACGGCTCGTCACCGCCTGAGCCGGGAGCGCGGCCGAAAGGACAGCCACTACTGCGAACAATTTTGTTTTCATGGCCAGAATTTTAGCAAATTAGAGACGATAAGAAGCACCTATGGAAAAGGAATAGACGCGCTGATCGATGTGGGGTTCTATATTTCCCTCCCGGCCCAAGAACTGGATTGTGTCGTAGGTCAATTTCTGGAATATGAAACGGGTCTCCAGAAAAAGATGCGTCGTGAGCGGACGAATGGCGCCAAATCCGATATGCCAGCCGGAACCTTTCAGGCTGTCTTCCGAGTCTTTGGGAATTTGCCGGCTCCAGCTGTAGCCGGCGGCCAGATATGGCTCTGTTTTCCATTTCTGGTTGTAGAAGGGATAGAGCCGAGCGGAAAAGACAGCGCTGTACTGCCAGAAATCCTCGTAGCGGCGAGTGGTCGTCCCGTCAGAAACCGAGAAGGTGTCAGACGCATGCATCGCCGGAGTCCAATCCAGGCCACCATTAAGCTCAAAAAGAGGATGTACACGGAATCCGATCCCGGCGTAGAGGCTTGGCGCCGGCCCGGAAGAGAGTTGATCGGAAGAAAAGACGTTGCCGCCAAGGTGGCTTTCAAACGTGAGCCCCCGTTTGCGTTCCGCGGGTGGGTTCGGATGGTATTCCTCATAAATTATTTTGCCGATGTCTTCGGACTGCAAAAGATACGAGTTCGGGTCAAAGGGAGGATTGCCGATGAGGATGGCCTTATCGGTGTCGATCATGATCTTGCCCTTGTAGACCGTGCCATCTTTCATGATGACCTGATCGGCGAAGGCCGGAGCAAGGGCCAGAATTAGAAGTGCAAGAGTACGAAGAGTCCGAGAATCCATCGGTAGATGACGAAGGGGGTGTAGTGCCGCGTCTGCACGTATTTCATGAGCGCCCAGATGGCCACAAAGCCGGCCATGGCCGAGGCGCTGAATCCAGCGACCAGCGCCAGCTGATCGGGGTATGAGAAAATCGCCTTTAATTTCAATAGCCCCGCCCCGGCGATGATCGGAGCGGAGAGAAGAAAAGAAAACCGTGCGGCTTCCCGGCGGTTCAGGCCCAGCGCCAGAGCGGTTGTGATGGTGATGCCGGAACGGGATACCCCTGGGATCAGCGCCAGCCCTTGCGCCAAGCCGATTCCTGCGGCCATCCCCAGCGTAAGATCGGCGATGGTTTTATCACCTTTTGAGAGCCAATCCGCCAGGGCGAGGAGTGTCCCCATGAGGATTAAAGCACCCGCGATGAGGGCCGGAGACCGAAAAACTGTCTCCGCCTTGTGCTCAAGAAGGAGGCCAGCGATGGCCCCGGGAATAGTGGCTACTATAAGGTAGAGGAGTAGGGGCGCACCGGTCGCCGCGGCGACCGCCCTATCCCTCGATGGAAGGACCCCAAGCACAATCCCCCAGAAATCCCGCCAGAAGTAGGCCAGGACGCCCACCAAAGTGCCCAGGTGCAGTGCCACATCGAATGCCAATCCCTGGTCTTCCCACCCAAAAAATCGCGGGATCAGGATTAAATGAGCCGAGCTTGAGATAGGAAGGAACTCCGTCAGGCCTTGCACGATACCGAGAATGAGAGATTGGACTAAGCTGGGGGGCATCGACGGAGAGTGTATCACGTAGCATGAATTTTTACAAAAACACCGGAATCTCAAATTTGGAACGGTTAACGCACTCACTTCAAAATGTCTCTAAAATTAGGCATGGTTTTACTTGGGTGCGGGTTCTTTAAATCGGTTCGAACAGTCATTAACGCAGTTCGAAAGGTCTAGCGGAAATAAGGGGGTCGAATTATGCTCGGGTCAAGGAGAACGAACCATGAAAAACACCTTGATCATTTTGACCCTGACGGTCGTCCTGAGTGGTGGCGTCGCCTATGCGGTCCAGCCGGAAAACATGGGAACCGTCAATATTACGATCCTCGATCAAAATGGTGCTTTGGTCCCAGACGCACCCATTTATATCTACGGCGAGCATAAAACCCAATTTGTCGGCGGAAAAGAAGTCCCCGGGACCACCACTCTTACGATGCCTCCCGGCAGCTATCGCATCTCCTCAGCGTTCGTTAAGAAAACAGGCGACTATTTAGATCGTTTTTCCAGCCATGAGGCCCATATCGAAGTGGTTCCAGGGGACAATACAGTCGTTGTATTGACCCTTCAACCGATCGATGATGCGCTGGCCAGCATCGGATATGCCGAACTGCAGCAAATGGGCGTATCCTCCGACCTTGCCCGAAATATCAATTAACGCAATCCTGATATAATCCCAGGCGTGAATTCGTTCCCGTTCATGATCGGAGCGCTGTGCGTGCTCGCGATCGGCTACCGTTATTACAGCGCGTTTATCGCCGCCAAGGTAATGGCGCTCGATGCCTCCAGGCGCACACCCGCGCACGTCCATTACGACGGCGCTGATTATCATCCCACCAGTAAATGGGTCCTCTTTGGCCATCACTTTGCGGCCATCGCGGGCGCGGGGCCGCTCATCGGCCCGGTGCTCGCCGCCCAATTTGGATTCCTCCCCGGCTTTTTGTGGCTCTTGATCGGCGTCGTGCTGGCGGGCGCGGTGCAGGATTTCGTGATCCTCTTCGCCTCGACCCGCCGGGGCGGCAAATCCCTGGTCGAAATTGCCCGACAGGAAATCGGACCGGTCGCGGGGCTGACCACCGCGATCGCTGTCCTTTTCATCATCATTGTGGCGCTCGCCGGACTGGGCCTGGCGGTCGTCAATGCGCTGCGCGAAAGTGCGTGGGGTGTTTTTGCCATCGGAAGCAGTATCCCATTGGCGCTCTTCATGGGCTGGTATATGGTTCGGTTCCGGAAAGGCAAGATCACCGAAGCGACGCTCATCGGGGTCATCGGGCTCGTGTGTGCCGTTATTTTCGGCCGCGACATCGCGGGGACCGCGCTCGGGCGGTGGCTCACTCTTTCGGCGCATGGGGTCACCTGGTCGATGGCCCTGTATGGTTTCGTAGCGTCCGTGCTTCCGGTGTGGCTGCTTCTTGTCCCGCGCGACTACCTCAGCTCTTATATGAAGATCGGAACGATCGCCGTTCTCATTGTGGGCATCCTTTGGATTAACCCGCCGATCCAGCAACCGATGCTGAGCGCCTATATTCATGGAGGCGGTCCCATCATCCCCGGAAAGTTGTTTCCGTTTGTCTTCATCACGATCGCTTGCGGAGCGATCTCCGGCTTCCACGCGCTCGTAGGGTCCGGTACCACGCCCAAAATGATCAATAACGAACTCGATGTCCGCCCCATCGGCTACGGCGCGATGCTGATGGAAGGGCTGGTCGGCATCACGGCGCTCGTCGCCTGCTCCGCGCTTTACCCCGGGGATTACTTCGCGATCAACGTGCCGGCCGCGAAGTTCGCCACCCTTGGCATGCACACGACCAATCTGGCGGCCTTATCCGCGCAGGTGGGGGAAAATGTCGCGGGCCGCACAGGCGGTGCCGTGTCACTCGCCATCGGGATGGCACAAGTCTTCACGGCCCTTCCCGGTATGGGACGCTTCATGTCCTACTGGTATCATTTCGCCATACTTTTTGAGGCGCTCTTCATCCTGACGACGATCGACGCCGGCACGCGCGTGGGACGCTTTGTCCTGCAGGAGCTTCTCGGCAAAGCCTATCCGCCATTTGAGCAAATGAATTCGGTCGCCAGCTCCATCGTGGCGAGT
>JBGPLV010000190.1:0-4268 GCA_041486625.1 Elusimicrobiota bacterium | reverse complement strand
GCCCCGAGACGACTGGTAGCGCGGTCGCCGCGGCGACAGGTCGCCGGTTCAAATCCGGCCGCCCCGATTGAACAATCGCCAAATGCTCTTGAAAAAGGATTTAAGATTAATTCATGGCTGAAAGTTTAGACGCAGTATCCCTTTATTTCCGCGCCATTAAGGATTTCCCCGAACTTTCCCGCGAAGCGTTTAACACGCTCTGGCGGCGCGCCAACAAGGGTGACAAGGCGGCAAAAAAAGAATTGGTGGAACGCAATCTGCGTTTGGTGATCCCGATCGCCAAGAAATATTATCGGCCCGGCCTGGATTTTCTCGACATCATTGAAGAAGGCAACTTAGGCCTCATGCATGCCATCGACAAATTTGACCCCACCAAAGGGTTTCGTTTCTCCACTTACGGGGCTTACTGGATTGAGCAGTCCATCCGCCGCGCCATCGATGAACAATCCAAAACGATCCGCATTCCGCCGCATGCCTGGGAAGCGCTCAGGCGTTGGCTGCGCCAGTGGGACCAGCTCCATGGGCAACTGGGACGGGATCCCACGCTGCAGGAGATGGCGCAGAAGCTGCATCTCTCCGCCCGTCAAGTGAAAGGGATTTTGGACGCCGCCGAAGCCGCCCGCGGGATCGGAAGCCTCGAAGCCCCGCTTGACGATGATGAGAATTTGACGATTAAAGACGTGATCTCCGATGATGAGCTCTACGCCCCCGACCGATTGATCTCTCTCTTCAAACTGCATGATGAATTGGATGTCGCTTTATCGCAGCTTCCCTTGCGCGAACGCCAGATTCTGGAGATGCGCTTCGGCCTGAACGGGGAGAACCAAACGCTCGAAGAAGTGGGCAAAAAGCTCCGAGTCTCCCGGGAACGTGTCCGACAACTTGAAAAACGAGGTTTGGAACGGCTTCGCCGCTTAGCACAACGAATGGGCATCGTCTAGCCTAGAAGAAGGAGTTTTTCCAATGCCCGCCGTGACGATCGATAAAATTAAAGCTTCCATACGTGATGTTCCGGACTTTCCCAAGCCCGGGGTGATATTCAAAGACATCACGCCCCTTCTTCAAAACGGCGATCTTTTCAAATCCACGATGGAACGTATGGCCGGCCCTTTTCAGCGCAAAGGGATTACGCATGTGGCTTCGATCGAATCGCGCGGGTTTATCTTTGGCGCTCCCGTCGCCTACCTGCTTGGTGCCGGCTACATCCCTGTGCGAAAAAAGGGTAAGCTCCCTTTCAAGACTTTATCGCACACCTATGAGCTCGAATACGGCACCGACACGCTCGAGATGCATACCGATGCTCTCGATAGCACCTCTCGGGTGCTCATTATTGATGACGTGCTGGCCACCGGAGGAACCGCCCGCGCGACCTGTCAATTGATCGAGAAGTTAAAGGCGAAAGTGGCGGGGCTCTCTTTTGCGGTGGAGCTGGAATTCCTGCATGGCCGGGAAAAACTTCGCGGGTACGATGTGACCGCGCTCATTCGATATTAATGCCAAGGATTTGGGCCGCTATAGCTCAATGGATAGAGTTACCCCGTCCTAAGGGGCAGATGCTGGTTCGCCCGCCACACGTCTGGCGGGCGCCCGACTGTTGTGTGTCGGGCGATTCCGGGGAGCTGTGGATAATTTAAGCCCCTATAGCTCAATGGATAGAGTTACCGCGTCCTAAGCGGCAGATCCTGGTTCGATTCCGGGTAGGGGCAGTTTCTAAAGAGGACATTAATGCAATCGTTAAACCAATTCGAAAAATATCTCAACCAAGCCGTTAAATGGATCCACGAACACCAGGAAAGGTTCTGGGCGATTAGTGGAGGGATTCTGTTGTCTCTCCTCTTTATAGGGCTCATCATCCATCATCGCCAGACCGAGAGTGATGAGGCCTGGTCCCAGCTGGGAGCGATTCAGGGGCAGCTGATGCAGGAGAAATTCGAGGACGCCCGCAAGGGTTTGGAGAACTGGCAGGCGCGCTTCCAAAGTTCTGACGCCTCCACGTATGCGAAATTCATGAAGGCAGACCTTCTGTATCGGACCTCGGACTACGTTCAGGCTTCACAGGTCTACGGGGATATTGTCCAGACAGGAACCCCGAATGCCATAAAGCCTCTGGCGCTCTCCGCGCAGGCCGCCTGTGAGGAGATGGCGGGACATATCGCTCAGGCTCAAACGCTGATCCAAACATTTCTCGACCGCTACCCCGATCATTTCCTGTCCGGACCCCGATATATCTCTCAGGGCCGATTGGCGGAACTTTCGGGGAACCCCGCGGCCGCCGTCGCCATCTACGAACGTTTCATTCTTCTTTTTCCGCAAAGCCCCTGGACAACTCTGGCCCGAACCCGCATGCAGGCGCTTTCAAAATATAAGTGAAAAATATATGACATCTGCTTGACACCTATATAAAAGTTGTCTATTATTCCACCGCCGCTATGGTAGCGGCAAATGTAGTTCATCAAAGACGATATAAAGGGGGACCTAAATGTCCGTAAAAAAGCTAGCTAGCCTGAGTTTCGCGCTGGCGCTGGTGTATTCCATCTCTCTTCCAGCCCGCGCGGAGCTTCTTAAAAACCTCAAGACTGACGGCAGCATCGAAACCCGCTCGTTCGGAATCGACAATGAAACCGACCGCAATGGCCGCAAAGATGACTACCGAGCGGAGACCAACGCCCGACTCATGTTGGGTGGAGCGTTTGATCTGCTGGACGATGTGCATGCACGCGTGGCGTTAACGAACAATCACGCCTTCTTTGGCGAAAACGCGGACGGCACGACGCCTACCGCTCGGATCGGGGGCAACGGATCAAGCGATCTGAACTCTCTCCAAAGCAACACCTTTGTCGATAATGCGTACGTCAAGATCGACAAGGTGTTCGGCCACGTGGACCTGACCATGGGGCGCCAGTTCTACGGCGACTCCAACGACCCCAACATCTACTTCGGTCCCAATAACGACGACATCCTGAGCGTGAACGCGTTGGATATTTTCCGAACCGATGCCGACATCATGGGATGGGCGAAATTCCAGGGCATCGCCGGCAAAGTGGCGGACACCGGAGCGATAGGAGCCGGTTCCAATACAGACTCGGACCTGTGGGGCGTCGAAGTCAACACGGACAAGGTCATCCCGAAAGGGAACCTTGCGGTCAATTACTACACGGCGCAAGTCAAGGCCGTCAAGCCGCCTGCAGTGGGCAATAACACCCTCAGCACCCTTGGCATCCGTGCCATGGGGGACATCCTCGCCGGGCTGGGTTATCATGCGGAGTATATCCAGGACTTCGGACGCAATAGCACCATCGCCGGAACACCTGCATATGATGGCGACGCCTACATATTGGGTGTGCATTTCGGCCATGACTTAGCCGCGGGCTATCCCATCCGCGCGAAGTTGGAATACGCCCGAGGGTCGGATGATTTCGCCTCGATCGCTCCGAGCCATCGATTCGGCCTGATCTGGGGGGAGCACAGCACAGCCGGTCCCTCCACCTTGACTCCAACAGCGACCAACGGTGGTGCCTTCTACGGCAACAGTGCCGTGAGTTTGACCAATCTGAAGGTGATCACTGCCGGCATCGGCACGACCTGCCCCAAAACGCACATCGGTGTCGATCTGGCTTGGTATCGCTTCATGTATGATGCGAACCTTGGCGGGGTTGGAGTAAGCGCAGGTACGGAATATGACCTCATCCTTTCGTACAAGCACTCCGAGAACGTGTCATTTGAAGTCAACGCGGCTACGTTCCAGGTGGGTACTTCGCTGCAGAATCCTACTGCCCTACAGCCTGGCAGTGGTACTGCTCCGGTAGGCACAAACCCAATCACTCGGTTGGGTGCTGACGTCAAGATTAAGTTCTAACTGAAGTCTTCTTAAGTGCCCCCGGCCTCATCCACCGTAGACGTTGGTGGCGTGAGGCCGGGGGTTTGTTTTATAATGGCGCGAATGAAAAAAGCAGTTGCACTCCTTGTACTATCGTTGAGCGGTACTGCTTTCGCTTCTTCCATTTTAGATATCGGAACGAACTACCGTCTTCGCGGCATCTCCATCAGCAAGGCCGACTATGGCCTGACCCCCAACCAAAACTATTCCTTCTACTATTCGCAGCGAGCGGAGGTGCACATCGGCGGGAAGTTTTCTCCGAACCTCGAATTCATGACGCAATTTCAGGCGCTGGGGGTAGCCGGTTCAACGGGTTCGGTGACCAATACAACCGTCAATCCGGGCGGGAACCGCTATCCCAACACGGATTTCAGTCCATGGATCCAATGGG
>JBGPLV010000189.1:0-4283 GCA_041486625.1 Elusimicrobiota bacterium | reverse complement strand
GGTCCTCATGAATCCCGAAGACGGACCGGTGACCGGCAAAATGCTGGGTGACCACCGTTCGAACCGCCTTGCGCAGAGCTTCGGCATCGGACCCCGGCGGCATGGAAAAGACGATGTGCACGGCCTCCCGGCTTCTCTTGCGCCGGTCAAAGCTCCGCGCCCAAAGCTCGGATAACTCTCGCTGACCTTCCAGGGTCGTCACGAGATCGCCAGCCTCCGTCTCTAGTGGCAGCTCCCCCTCACGGCTGATGTACCCCATCAACTCCCGGAGCCGCGTTTTATTCCGGGGGAAGCTCACAACCTTGACCACGGCCTGCGGAACCCGACGCGCGGCCCGGAGTCGTTCCGCCAGCGGCAGCCGGACCCCCAGGCCGCGCCCCTTAACAATGCGCGACCGCCCAAATTCCAGCGCTTTATCTTTTTTTGGATCAGGCCGCATGCCTCACCCAGCGTTCGTGGGTCCGGTCAATCACGGTGAGGGTCTCTCTCTTGAGGCGCTCGACTTGATCCCGTATCCCCTCCATCAGGGCTTGTTCCTGGGAGCTGACCTTGACCTGGCCGCTATGAACGAGCTTGAGCAACTGGTTCAGGTTCCGACCCAGAGCTGCCAGTTGGAAGACCGCTTCCTCAAAATGCTTCATCTCATTGGGCAAGAGGTCCGGCCCTTCCCCGATGGATTCCCGGATGACCTTGCGCAAGAGCCTCGACCGGCTGGTCTGCAACTGCGAAGCCAACCGGCTCATCGCCAGCGCTTCCGCTTCGTTCATGCGCACATTGACCATGCAACTCTGCCTATCGGATGCGTTCTTCATTTTCTTTTCCATCCTTGGGAACCGGCAATCAGGTCGGGCAGGTCGCGGACCGCATGTCCGCGCGGGGATTCTGTAAAACAGAACCCCTATCCTGCCACGACCTGATTGCCAATATAAATGTGAGGTCTGGATCAAAAGTCCCACAACTCGTTACTTCAATTTTTTACACACCTTGAACTACCGGCTCACTTGTTAGAGCCAGAAGGGAGTAAAAGGTTTGCGCTAAATTTCAGATTTTTTTCGAAGGCTGACCGTGACTTGAGGTAAACGTCAGGGGAGAAGCGTCAAGGGAACTTGATGATAACCCCGGCCAATACGGATCGGAGCAGGACGCCGGGACTTGAGGATTTTTCTTTTAGGACTCCGCCCCTCCGCAATCGCGTCATAGGCTTGGCCCAGGAATTCGAGGTACTTCTCCCGCAGTTGATCGCTAGGAGCAAGGGTGTGATACGCCAGAAGGGGTGATGACGTGTTGGATGGTCTCCCTGACGGTGGCGAATCGCCAGTATCGGGAATGGACGAACGCCCATCCCAAGGACTAGCTGGGGCAGAGGATAGGAGAAATAAAGGCCCTTTCCTGGGTAGATTCTACGCTTTTTTAGCGGCCCGGAGCTGGATTTTGTGCCAGAAATACCCCCCACGCGATCTGTCGATGGCCAAAATTTCGGACGAACAGCGCTTGGAGATGAATTCTTTACTCGCCGGGGCATGCGGTCCCCTCCCGCATCCTTGTGGGAGGGGATTTAGCTGAACTGTGCTTGTTCCGATAGTCGTGCTGGTGCCAGATCGGGTGGCTTGTCCGGCAACCGAAGGTGAGTTAGAATGTTCTTGATGGCGTTAGGCTCTAGAATGGCCGACACAATTTTTAAGGGGCCTCCGCAATCAGCGCACTTTAGCATGTCCAACCCAAACACACGCGCCAGGAGTTCAGCCCATCGTTTGGCGCGTGCCGGACGTTCAGGTGTGGTTTCTTGTGGATCAACGCCATCGGCTACCGGCGTAGTGACCGGCGTCGCGGGGACAATTTGAGAACTGATTAGGGCGTGGGGCGCTAGACATCCAAAAAAACGGGTCAAATGAATCCGGGCGGGCGGGATAAGAGCGGCCAGCTTTTCAACAAACTCAAGACCCGAAAAAATAAGGTGGCTGGTTCCGTCGCTATAGGGGGTCTTTAGCTGGAGAATGATATCGCCTGAGGGCTGGAGTTCAAGACGTTCTTCGGCTACCGCGGGCCGGGTAATGTAGCGACAGAGCATTTCAAGTTTTCCCCGTTCCCACGGCTTGCAATAAACGGCCGCATGGAGCGAAAACCCTGATACTTGCGCGCACAATCGGCTTGTCCGTTTCACTTGAAGCCGATCCACAACGCCCAGACACCGGACATGCCATCCTTTTCGTTCACCCAGAGCAATGCGGGATTGAATGGAAGCGGCCTGAATTTCTGGCATGAGCGTTTCTTGCGCCAGGTCTTTCTCGGGAACGGCTGTGTCCACATCATCCTGAAAATATCCTTTCTTTTGGAAGAATCGGATCACTCGCTTGGCAATAGTGACCACCAAGGCTTGAATGTCCTCATCGCTGGGCGATCCACTTCGCCAGATTTTAGGGCCCTTTCGAGTTTGGAAGTAACCCCCCTCCTAAAAGAGCTTATGGTAATGGACGTTCAGATTGAGCGATCCTCCGAAACGTTGGATCAGTGTGACGGCCCCCGGCTGGAGGGGAGCGCGAAGTCCTTGGCGCTTTGCTTTCTTTCGGAAATAGGTCGTGATCGCCCGGTGAACAATCGTAAGGCAATGAGCCTGCATGCCGGAATTCTGGGCGAGGATAAACCGCAAGGGCATCGGAAAGCTCAAGACCCATTGTCGGACACCCACTCTGGGGAAAACGTCGTCCACGAGGTGCGCGGCCGATTCCGTCATCCGTCGCCCGCCGCAGGAGGAACAGAACCCGCGTTTCTTGCACGAAAAGGCGAGCAATTTCTCGCGATCACAATCCTCACAGCGAAGCCTGAGGAATCCGTACGCCAGAATCCCACAGCGTAAGAAACTTTCGAATTCCTTGGTGACATGCTGAGGAAGTCGCTTTCCTTCCAATTCCGCGAGCGCTTCGAAGGTTCGATAGTTCGCGGCGACGGCCTGATATAGGACCGTTTCTTCCGGCCGGCGCGGACGATAAGTCGCTGAGTCCTTAGGTTGAATTGTTTCTCCCACATAGCTTAGAGGGAGAAGGGAGAGATTTATTCGTTCTATCGATGCAACAGGGAACGGATCAGGCAGGCTTCCGAGTCATTTCCCATGCAGAAGGCCCTTCAACTGATTAAGCAGAAGGGCCTTCTTGGGCTAGATGGCTCCCGGACTTGGATTCGAACCAAGACTACAACTTTCAGAGAGTTGCGTGATACCGTTACACAATCCGGGAGCACAGCGCATTAACTCGGCTTAATTATATCAGGGGCTTCGCTTTTTGCTTCGGCCTTGCGGACTTCATCGGCGGAGTTGAGTTCGAGGTCCGCGACCATGTTGTCGATGAGTTCTTGTTCTTTGACGCTCAGATTCCCCTCGGTTTTTTCCTGCAGCATGCGTAAGAATTCAATCGAGATGCGGGCCTGATCCACGTCTTTTTCGATCTATTGTGTCCAGACAATGGTGCTAAGCCATAACCCTGCGAGCCCTGCCCTCTGTTACGGCGATGTTAAAATAAAAAAATCTCTTGACAACAAGCCGCGCCTGGATGGCGTGCGCTGAATTACCGCAACGTTAGATGTTCAATCAA
Source organism: Elusimicrobiota bacterium (assembly GCA_041486625.1). Lineage (GTDB taxonomy): Bacteria > Elusimicrobiota > Elusimicrobia > 2-01-FULL-59-12 > 2-01-FULL-59-12 > JANLWZ01. Next base: position 699 of record JBGPLV010000189.1, on the reverse strand, counting down.
TTGCTTTTCCTCTTTGGTCGGAATCCAGCCGAATTGGTCGTTGTACTTCAGTCTTGAAAGAGACGGCCTCAGTTGTTCAAGGATATCCTTGGGCTCAGGTCCCCAGTGGGGGACACTGTTTATGCTTAAGTGCATGGCTGCACGTACCTGTTCCTGATCAATGCCCCCTTTTGAATCGAAAGAGACGATGAAGTAATCAATGCGGCGGATGCTGATCGGTTTGCGGTTCAGAGTGCGCAGAAAGAGCATGGCGATTTTGATTCTTTGGCCAGCGTATTCCAGGATGGGTTTGTCCTTGCCGCCATCATACAGGCGCTCAAAAGTCGAAACGGTCATACGCCGAACCCGGCCGGCAGGGTCTATCCCATAGACTCGGACTCCAAAGCCCATTTTAGCCCTCTCGGTAGGCGAATGAAAAACGGTCAGCGTTTTTCGGATTCGTAACAAACATTTACAATTTGATGGGCCACTTGTAGTGTCCAACAGTTACCGGACACTTTACCGGACACTTATTGCAGGAAATCATCGGTATCGGTCGGGAAGGTTGGAAGGCGGTCACCGTCGAGGACAGTAGATTTCGGTAGCCCTCAGTACCCCATTCCTACAGCTTATGAAGCTGCCGCTCTAACCAGCTGAGCTACCCCGCCGTAAAATTGGGTCCAGAAACAGAGGAGATTATATCAATTTGTCGACGATTTC
>JBGPLV010000188.1:0-4289 GCA_041486625.1 Elusimicrobiota bacterium | reverse complement strand
TGCGCAGAGGTGACCGTCGGGTTAACCTTTGCCGACGCCGCACATCCTGTCGCGCTTCCGCCTTTGATCGTGGATGAACCCACGCTTTCGATGGATTTTCTCGTCAATGACAGTTCATTTGCCGGCAAGGACGGCGGCATCTTCCTCACGTCGCGGCAGCTGCGCGAACGTCTGGAGCGTGAGAAAGAAACCAATGTGGGGCTTTTGATTGAGGAAATCGGCTCCACGGGAGTCTTCAAGGTCTCGGGACGCGGTGAACTGCACCTCTCCATTTTGATTGAGACGATGCGGCGGGAAGGGTTTGAAATCTCCGTCTCCCGCCCGCAAGTGATTTACAAAGAAGAAAACGGTCAGGTTCTTGAACCCGCCGAATACCTCATCGTCGATATTCAGAAGGACCAGCAGGGTGTCGTGCTGGAGAGCCTCGGCCGCCGAGCCGCGGAGCTTAAAAACATGGTCGTGGAAGGGGAAGACCGGCTGAGGCTGGAATATGTCATCACAGCGCGCTCACTCATCGGCTTCAAAAATGAACTCCTCACTCGCACGCGTGGAACCGGCATCATGCACCACAGCTTCCACGGCTACATCCCCAAGACGACGACCGCAGCGTCGCGCTTAAACGGCGTCATGGTCGCGAAAGAGAGCGGAGATACAACTGCTTACGCGCTGGATAACCTGCAGGAACGAGGAACTCTTTTCATCGGAGCGGGCGTGTCCGTTTACCAGGGTATGATCATCGGCGAGCACGCCCGGGATAACGATATCGTCGTCAACCCCTGCAAGGGGAAGAAGCTCTCCAATATGCGTGCCACGGGCTCGGACGATCTGATCCTCTTGGCGCCCCCTCGGGTGCTGTCTCTGGAACAAGCCATCGAGTTCATCGCCGAAGATGAACTCGTCGAAGTCACTCCCAAAGGCATTCGCCTCCGTAAGAAAAACCTCACCGCCGACCACCGTCGGTCTAAAGACGACGAATAGGTCTTTTTTCTAGTTGAAATCCGGCTGTTTTGGGGATAGTTCCAGAGCGACCATGAAAAAGTTGCTCCTGATCCTGAGCCTCGTTCTGGTACTCTCGGCCTCATTTCTGCGGGCGGACGGCAGGTGCGGAGATGACGGGTTAACCTGCGGGGATGAGGAACACTGCTGCGAACACGTGATCGCGATGTTTTCAGACGACCACCCCACAGCGCCTCCCTACGTCCAGGGCCAATGTGCTCCGAAGGCGCAAAAATGCGCCGATTTCTGGTGCGGAAACCGCCAGTGTAAGTCGGGTTTCTTCGCATCACCTACGGTTTGCTGCGTCAACGCCCCGGAAGGCGGGGCGTCTCCACAATACTCCTGTGCTTACTCCGAATTGAGCTGCCCGGGAAACGCCCAGCAACTCTCCATACGTGAAAGCCAACCCAATCGTACCCTCCGCCGCGGTTAATCAGCAGCCGTCCTAAAATTAATGGTTAAATAACAGCGCGCATGAAAATGTCGGAGAAAAAGTCGTTTTGGGCGCTGATCGTCACCCAGTTTTTCGGAGCGTTTAACGACAACGTGCTGAAAACCCTGGTGACGCTTTTGATTGTGGCTTGGGTAGACAATCTCCACCGCAGGAATTCACTCGTCAGCGCGTCGGGGGCGGTCTTTGTCGCTCCGTTTCTCATCTTTTCCATGATCGCCGGACGGGTGTCGGATCGGGTCGGCAAGCCGCGCGTCATCGTGGGGACGAAATTTTGGGAACTTCTGGTGATCGCCGCGGCGATTGCCAGCCTTCTCACCGGAAGCATCCAATGGATGATGGTGACCCTTTTTATGCTCTCGATGCAGGCCACTTTCTTCAGTCCTGCCAAATACGGAGTATTGCCTGAGATGATGCATGAAAACGAATTGCCGGAAGCCAATGCCTTTCTGAATCTGTCCACCTTCGCCGCGATCCTCCTGGGAACTCTGACCGCGGGTTTTTTATCAGGAAAGTTGACCTGGGCCTGCGTGGTGATGGGGGTGGCGAGCGTCGCGGGGGTGATCGCGAGCTTCTTTATGGAAAAGCGGCCCGCCGCAAAGCCCGAGGAACCGTTGGGACAGAAACCGGCCTGGCTCGCTGCAGGAATGGGTTTTATGATGGTTTTCGCTCTGCTCCTCGAGCTACACCACAGGCATTGGCGGGAATTTGAGACCTCAGCGATGGTCGTTTCAATCGTTGCGATGCTGGCGTGTTTTACGGTGGCCAACGCGCCGGACCTTATAGCCAACTGGCGGATCATTCGGCCGGACCGAGCGCTGAGGCTGGGAACGATCGCCGTGAACTACTTTTGGTTTATGGGGGCCATCCTCCAGCTCAATATTTTTCTTTATGCCAAAGACATTATGGAGGTTTCCGACCGGATCGCGAGTCTCATGGTCATGGCGGTGGCGATTGGGGTGGGCGTTGGGAGCTACGCCTGCGGGAAGCTCTCGCGCGGGGAAATAAAACTGGGTTTTGTCCGCCTGGGAGCGCTGGGGATGAGCGTGTTCGCGATTGACCTCTTGTGGGCTTACAGCTCCCTGCCGCGCGCCTTCTTCGACTTTTTCATGCTCGGAGCCGCCGGCGGGTTTTATGACATCCCGCTCATGGCGCTTATCCAGGGGAGGAGCCCCGCGGCCGAGAGAGGCCGCATCATGGCCACCATCAATTTTTTCTCGTTTATGGCGATCCTTTTGGCCAGCGGGGTTTTATGGTTTTTATCGAACCCGCTTCATCAGAACCCGGCCGAGGTGTTTTTCACGCTAGGGGTCCTTTCCCTTTTAAGCACCAGCCTCGTGTTTCTTTCCCGCCGCCACAAGCGCGCCTAGACATCAAAAAACCCCGAAAGGAAATCGGGGTTTTAAGATGTGCCGTTGCGGAAGTGTGTTAAGCTTTCTTCACGTTTGCGGCTTTGGGACCTTTTTCGGATGGCACGATATCGAATTCGACCGTGTCATTCTCGGCGAGACTCTTGAAGCCTTCTGACTGAATCGCGGAGAAGTGCACGAACACGTCCGCGGACCCATCTTCCGGGGTGATGAAACCAAACCCCTTTGCATCATTGAACCACTTCACTTTACCTTTTGTAGCCACTGTTGTTATACCTCAACTGTTTCAAAATTCCCCGGTGCTTTGGGGGGCGGCAGAATAATCGGCCAACCGTCAATAAGGATACTACATTCCGCCTCGATTGCAACCCCTTTTTCGACTATCATATGCCCATGCATGATGCGCATTTTGAGAAATTCCTCCGACTGATCGACATCGAAAGGGACGCCGAGCGCGCGGAAAACGAGCGTAAGCTCGAAAAACTTCCCGTTCAAGCCCGGGAGGCGCTGGGGAAAACCGTGACGCGCCTAGTTATATCGCGCGAGGATTACGGTGTTGGGGGCCATGTCCTTTGGGTCCTCTCCCGCCCTTCTCACGGGGAGGAGTATTCCCCGTTTCAGGCCTTAAACCAAGGGGACCTCATCACCCTATCCTTCCAAGATCCCGCCGTCCCCAAAGTACGCGGCACGCTTTACGACGTCGATCAATTTGAAATCACTGTGGCGCTCGAAGGGATGCCGCCCTTGGAAGAACCTCCCCAAGGCAAGTGCCAGTTGGATGTGTTGGGCAGCGAGGCCACTTACAAGCGGATGAAGAAAGCTTTAGTCAACGTTCAGAACGCGCAGAAGAAGGAAGTCGCCCACCTGCGTGAAATTTTCATGGGCGCAGAACCTGCTGCCTTTGCCGCACGACCTGAAGTTCAGTTCCTCAACACGAAGCTCAATGCATATCAGCGTGAGGCGGTGGCCAAGGCCTTAGCCGCCCGAGACGTAGCCCTCATTCATGGGCCGCCGGGGACAGGGAAAACGACCGTTTTGGTCGAGATCATCCGCCAAGCGGTGGCCCAGGGGGCCCGGGTATTGGCCTCGGCGCCTTCCAATATCGCCGTGGATAACATGCTGGAGAAGATGTTGGACACAGGTCTGAAGGCCGTCCGTATGGGACACCCCGCCAGGATCTTGGATTCCCTGCGGCATGCGACCCTATCGGCCTTGGTGGCGGAACATCCAGACCAAAAATACATTGAGGAGCTGGACGTCCAGCGCGCGCATCGAGTTCGCCAACTCCAGCGTGCACACGACCGCCGCATGAGTTGGGACGAGCGGCACTCGATCCAGAAAGAAATCCGGGCTCTCACTGAAGGTCAGGAGCGCGACCCCGCGCGGGTCGTTCATGTCCTCGTACAGCACGCCGTCCAGGCCGCTTCGCTGGATGGCCTCAGCCAGCGTCTTGGGGTCCGTGCAGCCGCCGA
>JBGPLV010000187.1:0-4307 GCA_041486625.1 Elusimicrobiota bacterium | reverse complement strand
ATTTCACGAGATGAAAGAAAGTCTCCTGATTGCCTTTACGGCCTTTGACGGTCGAGTCGCAAATGCCCTTCATCTGGAACCCGGCTTCTACGACCTGCTTTTTTACGCGCTCCAGGATCATCTGGCGCGTCGCTTCATCGCGAACGAAACCCCCAGGCACTTCTTTGGGAGTGCCCTCAAACTGGGGTTTGACCATGGCCATGACGTCTCCGTTTTCCTTCAACGCTTCAGCGATTTTGGGGAGTATTTTAGCAAGTGAAATGAACGAAACATCGATCGTGACAAGGCTAGGTATTTCCGTCAACTTCGAAACGTCAAAAAGGCGGAAATTGGTGCGCTCAAGCAAATGAACACGGGGGTTGCGCTTGAGGTTGTAATCCAAAAGGCCGTAGCCGACATCTACGGCCCAAACCGATTGGGCGTCGGCCTGGAGCAAGCAATCCGTAAACCCGCCGGTCGAAGATCCGACGTCCAGGCAGATGCGTCCTTCGACTGGGATTTTAAAATAGTCCAACGCCCCGCGGAGTTTGTAGCCGCCGCGAGAAACAAACTTCGGCTGATCTGGAGCCTCTTTAGCTGACAGCTTGGAGGGTCGGCCGCTTGGTTTTGAGGAACTCAAGGGTGGATTGCGCGATCTTCTCAGGCGAGAGCCCGACCTGGTCCCGCAGGACGTTCTGCGGTCCGTGATCGATGAACTTGTCCGGAATTCCGATGCGGTGGATGCGGGCTTCCGTGCCTTCCAGCACTTCCATGACCGCGCTGCCGAAGCCGCCGGCCAGCATGTGCTCTTCCACCGTCACGAAGTTCTGCGTCTCTCTCCGGAGCTGCTGGAGAAGCGCGGCATCGATGGGTTTCACGAAACGCATGTTGACCACTCCGCAAGGGATGCCTTCCTTTTCGATCAGCGCGGCCGCTTTCAGGCAAGGATGGACGGTCGCCCCGATCGCCAAGAGATAAACCTCCTGGCCGGACTTTAAAACGACTCCCTTGCCGACCGGCAAAACTTTGAACTCGGCGTCGAGCGGCACGCCTTCCCCGGGACCGCGGGGGTAACGAATCACGCTGGGGCCATGGAGTGAAAGAGCGGTTTTGAGCATGTGCTGAAGCTCGTTTTCATCCATCGGCGCCATCACGGTAAAGTTGGGGATGATGCGGCTGTAGGCGAAGTCAAAGACGCCGTGATGCGTCGGCCCGTCTTCGCCGACCAAACCCGCGCGATCCAGACAAAAAACAACCGGAAGCTTTTGGAGCCCCACGTCATGTTCCATCTGGTCAAACCCGCGCTGCAGGAATGTGGAATAGATCGCGGCGACCGGCCGCAAGCCCTCACAGGCCATGCCGGCGGCAAAGGTCACCGCATGTTCTTCGGCGAGTCCCACGTCATAAAAGCGTGACGGAATTTCCTTGCGAAAGAGATCGGTGCCTGTGCCTTCCGGCATCGCCGCGCTGATGGCGACGATTCGAGGATCCTCTTTGGCGAGCTTCACAAGCGCCTGGCCGAAAACCTTCTGATAGGCGGGAGCCGTGGGCGCGGATTTCATCATCGTGCCGGTTTGGACGTCGAATTTACCCGGCCCGTGCCAAGTATAGGGATCTTTTTCCGCGAATTCATAGCCCTTCCCCTTCTTCGTGACGATGTGGAGAAGGACAGGACCTTTCAAAGTCTTAATGTTCTCCAGGATTTCCACCAGTTTGTCGACATCATGGCCATCTACCGGGCCGAAGTAGGAGAATCCGAGTTCCTCGAATAGCATGCCCGGGAAAAGAAGTACGCGCATGCGTTTGGCCACGCGCAGGATCCCCGACCCGTAGAACTGGATGCGTTTTAGGAATTTTTCGACTTCGTGCTCGAGTTTCTTCGCCAGGCCGCCCGTCAAAAGTTTCGTGAGAAACGCGCCCAGGGCGCCTACGCGGTTGGAGATAAACATTTCATTGTCGTTGAGGATGACCAGGAGATCGGTCCCAACATGACCGGCGTTTTGCAGGCCTTCAAACGACATCCCGCCCGTAATACAGCCGTCGCTGACGACCGCGACTACGCGGTTGTCCTGCTTTTTCTGATCGCGCGCGACCGCCATGCCGAGCGCCGCCGAGATCGCCGTGGAGGCGTGACCGGCGCCGAACGTGTCATAAATGGACTCATCGCGCTTCAAAAAGCCCGAGAGGCCGTTCAGTTGGCGAATCGTGTCAAACCGGTCCTGCCGTCCCGTGAGGAGTTTATGACCATAGGTCTGATGGCCCGTGTCCCAGACGATTTTGTCTTCGGGTGTGTTGAAAACGTAATGGAGAGCGATGGTGAGCTCTGTTGCTCCCAGCGAGGAGCCGAGATGCCCGCCCTTTTTGGATATGGTGTCGATAATTCTATCGCGGATTTCCCTAGCGAGCTGAGGCAGCTGATCGCGCCGCAGCCGGCGAAGGTCCCGAGGGTCTTTAATTTGGTCTAGAAGGCTCATTTAATGATCCCTTTCAATAATGTAATTCGCCAACTGCTTGAGCACCTGGGCCTGTCGTCCGAAGGGTTCCAGGGCGGTTTTGGCTTCCTCCACAAGGAGTTGTGCCTTCCGCTTGGACTCTTCCAGGCCATAAAGTGCCGGGAAGGTCAGTTTTTTGTTCTTCGCGTCGGAACCGCGCTTTCCAAGCTTCTTCTTATCCGCAATCACGTCTAAAACGTCATCGGCAATCTGAAACGCCAAACCAATTTTCTCCCCATACTCGCCTAAGGCGGAGAGCTGCTTGGGGGAGGCGCCGGCCAATATCGCTCCGGCCTGGAGGCTTGCGCGGATGAGAGCGGCTGTTTTGTGGCGGTGGATCCCCTGGAGGAGGGCGGCGTGGTTGTTCTGATTCTGCCACTTTCCGCCTTCGGCCTGGATGTCCATGACTTGGCCGCCGATCATCCCAAAGGTGCCGGCGCCGTGGGCAATGAGCTCCGCAACAGCCGGTACAGATTGGGGACGAACGCCTCGAATTTTAGCATTTTTCGCAACGAGCTCAAACGCCTTGGTTAAGAGCGCATCGCCCGCCAAAATGGCGATGGCTTCACCGTAAACTTTATGGTTTGTGGGGCGACCGCGGCGGAGGTCGTCATCGTCCATGGCCGGCAGATCATCGTGAACGAGAGAATAGGTATGGATGAGTTCCATAGCGGCCGCGGTCGGAAGGGCGATTTCGGGCCTCTTTCCGCAGATCTCGGCGCCCGCCAGGACCAATACCGGACGGAGTCTTTTTCCCCCTGCAAAAACGGAATAGCGCATCGCCTCATGGATCACTTCCGGATTGGATTTGGTCGTGTCGAGGTAATGATTGAGGGCTTGCTCGGTCATCTTGCGGCGTGATTCAAAATAAGTATGGAGGGGCTCCGGCATCATGACTCATTGTCTCCTTCAAAGGGCTTCAATTCGCCTGTTTCTTTAATCAAAATTTGGACTTTCTTCTTCGCCTGCTCTAGCTTCTGTTGGCAGAAGCGCGCGAGCCCGATCCCTTCCTCAAACAAAGCGAGAGACTGCTCGAGCGGCGCCTCTTTGGTCTCAAGCTGGTCCACGATCTGCTCGAGGCGCTTCAGGTTTTCTTCAAATTTCTGTTCTTTTAACTTGGGCATAGATCCGGCCTTCGCGCAATTGTACTTCAATCTGGTCCTCGGGCTTCAAAGAAGCCGCGCTTTTGATGATCTTTTTCTCCGGGAGCTTCCATGCGATGGCGTAGCCGCGGGACAGGGTAGCAAGTGGAGACAACAGGTTCAGCTTTTCGGAAAGAAGCGCGAAGTCTTTGACCCACCCGGCCAGCCTGTGCTGAGCGATCTGCGAGAGTCTTTCACGCAGTGCGTCCACATCCTGCAGAAATTCGTCTATCAGCGCGGTCGGACGTTTGAGCATCGGGCTCATGAGCGCGCGGGATAGCCTTTGTTCCCATTCACTCATTTGATATGTCATGGCACTTCTGAGTCGGGATAGGTACGATCCGAGCTCGCCTAATAACTCACTCTTGGCTTGGATGACGAGCTCCGCGGCGGCAGAAGGGGTCGGCGCGCGCAGGTCAGCCACAAAATCGGCGATGGTAAAGTCGGTTTCGTGGCCAACGCAGGAGATGATCGGAATCTTTGACGCGGCGATCGCGCGCGCCACGACTTCCTCATTGAAAGCCCATAGGTCTTCAAGGGAACCGCCGCCCCGTCCGACCAAAAGGGTTTCGATTTCCGGATAATCTTTGTTTAAACGGCCGATCGAGTCGGAGATGTCTTGCGCGGCGCCTTCTCCTTGCACTCGAGTCGGGCAGATCAAAATCCGCACGTTGGCGAACCGGCGGTCGAGTAT
>JBGPLV010000186.1:0-4320 GCA_041486625.1 Elusimicrobiota bacterium | reverse complement strand
CCAAGACCGGCGGGCGGGTGTACGATATGCGCAAGCCCGAGGAAGCGCGTGCGTTTCGCGAGGAATTGGACCGGTCGCGGCGTGAAGAGCGGCACCGGCGGTGGAAGGACTGGTGGGACCTTTTCCGCGTCTCTAATAAACTGCCCGGGTCGGACAAAGAGCGACTACTCGTATATGCACTAATGAAGTGGCTGGTTTACGCGGGGTGGTGCTATGTCGGTTTGAGCGCTAAAGGTACTGGTACAACGGAGGAAGCTAAGGCATTTGTTGGGACACATGAATTGAAGGGCGCCTGACCCCCGGTGTCCCGGTGGCCCGCCAGAAAAAATAGTACGAGACACCATTTTTTAAAGCGGGTTTAATCTGATAACGCTCCGAAAATGGATGCAATATAAAGGCCATATCGGTATTCCAACTTATCCGCTTTCCGGGCGGGCATCCATTGATACAAAATGCCTGTCTGTGGGTCTTTCAGGCTAAAAAATGCCACCGCATCATGCGCATGCTGCGTCTCGGGGATTTTTTTACCTCCAATAATGAGCGTCTCGCCGGCCTTGAGATTCGATACATAAAACTCTTGAGGAGAATGGGCCCGCGTAAAATCCTTTGTAGAACCTGAATAATCTTCTAGTGGCAATACGGCATATTGACCGTTCTCTAAAGGATGGAATGCGAAAATATGCCATTCCTCCTTTCCTAAGAGTATCAATGCAACGTCCGTCTTTCCCTTATCATCAAAACGACCCCAGCACGCATACGGAACGGCGTCTTTCCTATTAAAAGTAGCCCACGGGCCGAGTATGTCAGTTCGCGTTGGCACTCGTAAGTCGGGATATTGCTGGCTTATGAACCGCACCAAGGAGTTGGGCAAAACGAGCGCTGGGGCGCCCCCCTTGACCTCAACACGCGGCTGCTCGCTCGTGTCCAAGCCGTAAGCAATGCCAGAGGCTGTTAATAAAAGCATTATCAAAATGCTTTTTCGTCCACGCATTTCAATCCCCATGATATTCGATATGAATATGCTCATTTTTCTTCCCTTTGTCATGCACCGCAATCTTATAACCCTTCCCTCATGATTGCTTCAGTTCTGAGATAACGGCCTTTTTTGTTTCGGGGTCCATATCGTGCGACCTCAGATCGATTGCTTTATCTTTGTAATGGAGGCTATCGGATGTTGCTCGGCATTCCGCTTCTGAATTAGAGGGCCCACAGCGGGTTCCAGGTTTGTTGCTCCCAGGGTGCTTACTATCATTCGCGGATGTGACCACGGGGTCCGGTAAGTGATTTTCATTCCACACATCCCGAACGGCTCCGAGCGCATCGGACGTTTTTTGATGCATAGTATCCGTGTTGACTCTCGCATCTTTGACGTGGAAATGTTTCGCGGCGCGATCGCATCGGCATGTCGGCGATGGCTTTCCATCCTTGCATAACAGTCTAGACCCGGCACAACCCGCTTCGCCTCCATGTGAAGAACAACACCCTTGACCTGCAAGAGCGGGACCTATCAGCAAGACGGAAGCACTTATGAAGGCTGTGACAAAAATCCATGATTTCACAGCCGATGTATTGTACAAACTCGGAATTCCTCAAAAGGCCTCAGGCAAATGGAGAAACTCCCGGCGGCCCGCCCCTGCCTGCCGCAGCCCCGTCCTCCTGTGAATTCAAATTGCCGGGGCAGTCCCGACCATTGAGAACATCGATGGGTGGACGGGACAGGCAGGTGGAATAATCCCTCCCAAAACGCTATCCTTCTAACCACGGCATTGGCAAAGGAGGACAGAGCATGAGTATTACGCGCATTAATGAATTCAAGGCCAAAGAGGGCCAAGTCGAAGCGTTGCTGGCGAATCTTCAGATCTCTGTGCCCAAAATCCGGACATCCCAGGGCTGCCTATCTTGCCGCGTTCTACAGCACATGGAAAGGCCGTCGAGCATCGTGATCATCGAGGAATGGGCGAGTGAAGAGGCTCATGAGCAGGCCGTGAAAGCCATTCCGGTGTCCGTGCTCCAGGAGACGATGAAACTGGTGACGGAACCTCCGTACGGGGAGCCTTATCGGGAGCTGAAGGTTGGCTGAGCTCTTCGTCGAGTTTGGTGTCAGGGACCAGAGGGGTGTTAATTGATTTTTTCCGGGGCCTTCGCCGAGGAAATTCCCAGCATCTTATAAACATAACAGACGCCGAACCATCCGCTGGCGAGTAAGAACACGGCCGCGATCAGAAGCAGCGTCTTGGGGATGACGGTCGGAACGAAATAGAGCGTCCCACCGATCATCACGATGCCAAACAAAACCCTCACGACTCGTTCTATCTTCCCCACGTTGCAAATCATAGTCTCACCTCGCTTATCTTTGAGTGCGCCATTCCACCAGAATATTACAACACATCGGACCGTTTAATGTTCCCATTCTGCAGCGGGGTGGCTCTTGATCGACTTATAGATCGTTCTGTATAGTGCAAATGTGAACCTGCGTGAGCTGCTCGACAAGCTCTACCGTTCCGAATCGCGTCAAATCCTCGCCACGCTGATCCGCCTGCTTGGCGACTTCGATCTGGCCGAGGATGCGCTCCATGATGCTTTCAAGGCCGCGCTCGAACAATGGCCCACGGATGGCGTACCCGCCAATCCTCGGGCCTGGCTCGTTTCGGCCGGCCGCTTCAAAGGCATTGATCGCCTGCGCCGGAGCGCCCGATCGGACACCTCCTTGGAGTCCCTTGCCGAGCAGCCGGACGCCGCCGTTCCGGATAACGGAGAGTCGGATGAGGAAGGCGTCGAAGATGACCGCCTCCGGTTAATCTTCACCTGCTGCCATCCTGCTTTGGCTCCAGAGGCTCGTGCCGCGCTGACACTTCGGGAAGTGTGCGGTCTAACCACGGAGGAGATCGCGCGTGCCTTCCTCACGAACCCATCCACTCTGGCGCAGCGCATCGTGCGCGCCAAGACCAAAATCCGCGACGCGCGCATTCCTTATCAGGTTCCTTCTCCGGCCGAGCTGTCCGAACGATTGGACACGGTGCTCCAAGTCATCTATCTGGTCTTCAACGAGGGGTATTCCGCTTCCTCCGGAGAGGCGCTGACGCGGACAGACCTCTCGGCGGAAGCCATCCGTTTGGGGCGGCTGCTGATGGAGCTATTGCCGGAGCCGGAAGTTGCCGGTCTTTTAGCGTTGATGCTTCTCCATGAATCCCGCCGGCCGGCACGAACCTCACAGGAAGGCGATCTAGTCCTTTTGGATCAGCAGGATCGGCTGCTTTGGAACCGCGATCTGATCCAGGAGGGCACGGCGCTTGTGGAACGGGCGCTCCTGTCCCGCCGTTTCGGTCCTTACACTCTGCAGGCGGCAATCGCGGCCGTGCATGCCGAAGCGCCCGGCGCAGACCGCACTGACTGGCCGCAGATCGTCGCGTTGTACAATCTCTTAGCGCGGATCGATCCGTCTCCCGTGGTGGAACTTAACCGCGCGGTGGCGGTGGCAATGCGCGACGGCCCCGCCGCAGGACTGTCGCTTGTCGACGACCTCTTGGCACGCGGCGACCTCGATGACTATCACCTGCTGCACTCCGTGCGCGCCGATCTGTGCCGCAGGCTGGGAAAGGTGGACGACGCGCGAGCCGCCTACAAGCAGGCCTTGACGATGACGCAACAGGAGCCGGAGCGGCGCTTCCTGGAACGGCGATTGAGCGAATTGCATTGATTTTTAGTGCATAAAATAGGTTTGTCGATTTTGTCCCCTGTCAAACGACTAAAGAGTGAAGCACCATTCCATAAAAAGGAGAAATGACATGAGATTCATGGTATTTATGATCCCCGGAGTTTATCAGCCAGGCAAAAAGGTAGCCCCTGACTTTGCCCCCAGCGCTGACATGGTTCAGAAGATGATGAAATTCAACGAAGAATTAACTAAGGCGGGCGCGCTCATTTCGCTGGATGGACTGCAGCCGCTCACGAACGGCGCGCGGGTCGCGTTTTCCGGCGGCAAACCCACCGTGACGGACGGCCCGTTTGTCGAGACGAAGGAAGTAGTGGGGGGTTATTGGATGCTTCAATTTAAGTCGAAGCAGGAAGCCATTGACTGGGTCAAACGATGCCCGGCGCAGGATGGCGATGTGATCGAGATCCGCCCGGTGTTCGAGATGTCCGATTTCCCGGCCGATGTTCAGAAGGCAGCAAGCCGATGAAATATCTCTGCTTTGGGTATCTGGACGTCACAAATTGGGGCACAAAATCGCAAAGCGAACAAAACGCCATGATCGATGCCTGCTTTGCCTACGATGAGGTGCTTAAGAAGAACGGCCACTGGGCAGGCGGGGAAGGAAT
>JBGPLV010000185.1:0-4356 GCA_041486625.1 Elusimicrobiota bacterium | reverse complement strand
CCTCTCTCCGACAATCTCTGCAGCCTGCGTCCGGATTGCGTGCGGCTGACGCTCTCCTGCGTCATGGACATCGACCGGCAAGGGAAAGTGATCGATGCGCGCGTCGTTGAGAGCGCCATAAAAAGCGCCAGGCGGTTTACCTATGAAGAGGTAGAGGCCATTCTCAAGGGAGACAGTCCTTCCAACGTCACTCCGGAGATTGCCTCCGATGTGCGGGAGATGGGAGCGCTCGCTCGGCTCTTGCGCGAGAAACGTTTCAGCCGAGGATCTCTGGATTTTGATTTTCCAGAACCGGAGGTAATCACGGGCCTGGACGGCCGCCCGTTGGACATTCGCCGCCGCGGACGTCTGGAAAGCCACCGCCTGATTGAGGACTTCATGCTTCTGGCCAACGAAACCGTCGCCCGGCATATGAAGGACCATCCTTTTCTGTATCGCGTTCATGAAACCCCGGACCCCGCGAAAATGGAGAAGCTGCGGAAATCCTTGGAGGTGCTGGGCCAGCGGCTCCCGAGTCACATCTCCGCCACACATCAGGCGGAGAGCGCCCGTCGTGTGGCGCTCGATCCCGCCCATCCGGAGGCGCTGCAGCAGGTGATCAAGGCCAGCGAAGGAACGCCGGTCCAAGCGATGGTGCACCTCATGGTTTTGCGCAGCCTCAAACAGGCCGTCTATTCAATGATCAATAAAGGTCATTACGGCCTCGCCTCGGCTTGTTACACGCATTTCACTTCGCCGATCCGGCGCTATCCTGATTTGATCGTTCATCGCATTGTTAAAGAGCGGCTGCAGAAACGGTACCGCGAACCGCATTGGAAAAAGGAGTTGCCGCTCATCGCCGCCCATACCTCCCGGCGCGAGCGGGTCGCGGTGGACGCAGAGCGGGAATTTCTCGATATCCAAAAGGTCAGGCTGATGGAATCGCGCGTGGGCAAGATGTTCACGGGGGTGATTTCGAGCGTCACGAACTTCGGTTTTTTTGTGCAATTGGACGAGTTTTTTGTCGAGGGGCTGGTGCATGTGACGACGCTCGGAAACGACTATTTCATTTTCGACGAGGCCCGCATGATCCTGCGCGGCCGGCGCAGCGGCCGGGTTTTCGCCATGGGACAAAAAGTCAAAGTTCAGCTCGCCGCCGCCAACGTGCTCAAACACCAACTCGACTTCAAACTCTTATCTACGGAACATCCAGCCGCAGGCCGGCGACCCAGTGGGATTCCTTTTGTTGGAAGAGCTGGCCGTAGGCCAGGTGGCCGGCGCCGTACTCGGTAAAAATCGAAAGGGTTTGCTTGTCCTGCGGGTCGTGCGCGATGCGGACGCCGAGCTGAGTGGTGGTATCCGGATTCCACGCCACACGCTGCCAGGATTCAAAATCGCTCGCGAAAAAGGTCTGAGCGTGACCGTGCGCCCACCATCCGGACGTCCACTCGGCCCCTACCTGCAAAGCGTGCCGCCCGAGGTCCTGGTGTCTGTTTCGGATGATGTAGTTGTAGCCGGCGTAGAGGCGCAGACATTGAAACGGTTCGTAAGCGGCGAGCCATCTGAAGCTGTCAAAGGAATACTTATCCGGAAGAATCCCGGTTTTCTTTATGAAGTCGTCGCCCAAATGCGAACTGACGTGATAGGGCATGAGGCGCGTGGACCATTTCCCGATTCGCACGTCCAGCGGCATGTTGACGTAGTAGTCGATGACCTCGCTCGTTTTTTCCACGGCGACCAAGTCAAAACGCGCGAAAACGCCGCCGCCCACGCTCCACTGCACATAAGAGTCCTGCCAAGGGAGGGCCCAGCGATAAAGTCCGAAGTAATCGCCGACGGCAACATCCCCGAGGTTCGTGTGCGACACAGGGGTCGTCAGCCGCAGCGCCATCTGCAGTTCCCGGGGGTCGGCCAGAAGAGGCCGGAACACCTCTTTGGCGTTGGCGAAAAGCCCGGAATGCGTCATCGATTCTTCGCCTCGTGCGGGGCCGGCGATGGCCAGCCCGAACGTTATTAAAATCAACAATTTTCTCATTTTCATGTGCCCTTTCTGTAGTTTACGAGTTCCGCCGCGACGTGGCCGATCACCACTTCCGAGCGCATCTTGACCGGCATCCGGCGCTCATCCGCCGTGATCCACACCTCCACTTTTTTGCCCTTCGTGACAAAAATGCCCGGCTGGCGCATAATGGGCTCAAGCACGTAGCAATCAAACCGTCCCGCGGCCACCTTCACGGTTTCACGCCTTTTGACGTTCACCACCAGCGGCCAGACCTTGTCGCCGCTTAAGACGTCAAGCGTATAGGTCTGGCCGACCTCCAGCGGCAGCGTGCGCATGAAATAAAGGCTGCTGAAAACGTCCAGCGCGTTGGGCGGAAGCGTGCCCGCGCGGTCTTCGGTTTTGTTGTTTTTATCAAATCGAACGCTGTGTTGAAAATACCGGCGGCAAGGCTGGTCGAAATCGGCATTCTCCTGAATGCGGTATCTTCCCTCGCGTACGTTCTTCTCGTAGCGCAGGGTCGTGAGAGAAGCGGTATCCAGCCAGGCGTCGGAGTGGTCCTGGACGGTGTAGAACGTGTTGACGAAGCCCGTAGAGCGTGCATAGGAGGAGAGATGGTAGGCGGTACGTCCGTCCCGCGGCTCTATTCCGCGCACCGAAAGAGTAGCGCGTCCGGCCGTGATGATGCCCCAGCGGAGAACAAAGTTCAGTTCTTCGGCGATCGGAAGGGGGGTGCTTGCCGCCACGCGCCAGGCGGTTGTTTCGCAGCTGACGGAAGACAACGTGACGGAAGATATCGCAGGCGTCACAACATCTGCGGCGCGGGAAATAGAGACGGATAATCCAAGGAACCCGACGATCGCAGCCCTCTGCCAAAACATGGCCCAGATTGTAGATCATTATGTATAACCCTGGTATGGAGCGGTATTTCTCCCGCCTTATTTTGACTTGTCCGCTCGTCGTTGGGGTTGGCATGAAAGGCCACTCGGTTGAACCCGCGCCGGCCGCCTCCACAGAGACCACGGCTTCCTTCAAAGAAATCACGGATTACACGCTTTCCTATAGGGAGGCGGCCGAGGCCGGAAACGCCCAAGCGCAGTACAACCTCGGAGCGGCCTACCGCTGGGGCGTCGGAGTCGAACAGAATCTGGAGCAGGCGGTTATTTGGATCCGCCGCTCCGCCGAGAAAGGCTTCGCGCCGGCCCAGCGCACGCTCGGCTCCCTCTATGAAAAGGGGGAAGGCGTGCCGCAAAGCAACACAGAAGCCCTTCGTTGGTACAAGAAGGCGGCCGCGCAAGGGGACGCACTCGCCCAGGACGCTCTCCCCGCTCTCAAGGCTAAACTTTCTCCCGAAGAACTGATTCATCCGGCCGCCAGTTCCGGGGCCCGGAATCCATAGCGGCAGATGGAAAAAATCCTTGTTCGGACGACTCTCTGGGGGTATAAGCAACACACTGAACGGAACTCATGAAAAGAATCCAAGTCCTTTTCATCGATGATGATACGTCTCTTCAGACCTTGGCCTCGGCTATGCTGAATCCGGGAATCTTTGAAGTGATAGCGGTCACCCGCACCGCTCAGGCCGAGAAGATCCTGACGCAGCGGCGGATGGACATCATTATTTGCGATGTCATGATGCCGGATGAAGACGGCCTGCGGTTCTGCCGGCGGCTTAAGGACCGCGGGGATCGGACACCCTTATTATTTCTGAGCGCTGTCGGCGATCCACGCACGATCCAGCAAGGATTGGCTGCGGGTGCTAGCGATTACTTGGTCAAACCCTTTGATGTCCATGAACTGCAGAAAAAACTGCTGTCGATGCTGGGGATATCAAAAGCCTCCTCACAGACTCCCGGGAAAAATCCCCCAAAGAAATCCTTTGGCCCCCTAGGATGGTTTCGCGGCTGAAGAAACAGAAAGAAAATTTGTAACATAAATATACCCGCTATGGCAGAACCCGGCGACATTCTCAATTCGGACAGCGAGCCACCTACGAAGCAACTTCGCTGGGGCGTGATTGTAGCCGTCGCCGCTTTTATTGGCCTGGCCGTCTTGACGTTCTGGTTGACGCGCGAAAAGAAAAACGATGAGGCGCGAAAAGCCGTTTTGACGGTTCTTGACAAAGAGCTGCAGACGAATGAAGAAGCGATCAAGGTTCAGCGCGAGAAGGTCATGGATTTGACCCGGCGGCTCGAGATTTTGCGGTCCACGATTCAGCTCGGGCAGGCCCAAAATGGGAAGGCCGCGGTGGCGGAGTTTAACCAACTGGCCGCCCAACAACGCGCCGAGCGCGATAAATTCACCAAGATGGCCGAAGAATACAACAAGAAAGTGGCCAAATACCGCGACCTAGAGCAGTAATGCACGTCAAAATCCTT
>JBGPLV010000184.1:0-4405 GCA_041486625.1 Elusimicrobiota bacterium | reverse complement strand
GGCCCTGCCTGCCGGCAGGCGCGCGGGTCTGCCACCTCCTCTATCGAGTCAGGGTTGACACATTGAAATCTGGCGTTCGAGGCCTGGAATAGAAAGTGCGTGGGAGCCCTTTGAATTTTGGAAAGAGACAGCTTTTGTTTTCCAGGCAGGATGTTTGCGAATGGCGTTGTCGACCGCCGCTTTTAATTTCGCCATGTCCTGAGGATATCGACAGGCACAATCTTGAGCGCTGTCCGGATTCTGCTCGCGGCAGAGAGATACTTTTTTCGTGATACTGTCCAGCGCGTCTGCCACGGTCTGTGCGGAAGCAATTTCAGTCGGATTTTCGAGCATGATGGTCATGGTATTTTGCTCTGCCCGCCCAAGCGCGGGCCACAAAATAAAAAGCAGTGGAAAAGAACTTTTAGTGTATTTCAAGGTTTAGCTCCATGTCCATTGGTTCAGGCACCTTTCCTGTTTAAACGTACTGCCCAGTTGTTCGAAACAGGGCTTTGCAATATCCCTCATGGATTTGATTAAGCTTTGTGAGGCACGCACCCGCGGGCAACCGATCCCCCGGCCTTATCGCCAACATTCCTTTGACAAGGTCATAAAGCTTAGTCCCTTGATCGCCATCTATTGGACGCAGGTTCAGTTTAATAGGTTCATTAATTTCTTTAGCTAAGACCTGAGGATTGAAACCCGTCAATAGCTCATAGAGAACTGTACCAAACTGGAAAATATCACTCTTTGGCGTTATCTTCGTTACGCGATAGAGCATCCTTTGAACAAGTTCCGGTGTACGATATCGCGTTGGCATGCCCGGCCATTGGGTGCCGTCTATGCCATCAACTTCTTCATTGCTTTCCGGATCACCTAACACTTTGACAAGTCCGAAATCTGCCAATTTCGCTCCCATATTACTGATAAGAATATTCTCTGGTTTAATATCGCGATGAATTAGCGGGGGTTTTGACTTATGTAGATAACAGATTGCAGAAAGGCAATTGAGACCTATGCGTATTGCCTGGAGTCGGTCAATCCGTTTTGAAATTAGTAACGTACGAGCTGTCACAGGAACGTATTCGATTACAGCGAATGGATACTTGGCCCCTGTTTTCCCTTCAAAAGTTCCTTCATCAAAAATGTGCGTAATAGCGGGATGATTGAATGAACGGAGGTGCTTTATTTCTTTTAGGAAGGCATTACGCCGTGACTCATCACTAATCTTGTGGAACACTTTGAGAACAAATTGCATCCCGATGTTCGGTCCAGAAGAACAAGTCACCAAGAATGCTGTGCCATTTCCTCCGCGACCTAAAAAACGCTGATTGTAATACCATTCGCTCTCGGTTCGAACTGACTGCAAATGGCCTAAGAAGAATCTGTCTTGAATGTTCTCTTGCATTCTTACTGAATCATCCACCATGGCGATCCCCAGTTCCGACAATGATGCTTGTGTCGATCGTAACTCTGCGTTCTACAAGATTCAAGGAAACAAATTGTGGCTGCGAGGGGTGTCGCCTTCGCGGCGAACGGTATTGACGCTTGGAGCGAGACCGAGAGCCTTGTCATGACGAACCGACATCTGGTTGGAGGGTCGGCAAAGGTTTTCGGACGATGCGCACTCCGCGGCAATAACGTGAGCCGCGGGGGCGACACCGCGAGCCTATCTTGATGGATCCCCCGCCAGTGGCCGCGGGGGATGACGATTATTGGGCTATTGCGGTTCCTTCGCGTAGCGAGACGAGTTTGAAGACTGCTTTTTCTCCAAGAGCACGCTGGACGGCTTCTTCGTAGGCCTTACCTTGCTCAGTGTACTTGGCGGGATTCAGTTCTTTGTCGGTTTTATAATCCCCAATGACAAGATGGCCGTCTGTTGATCTATAGAGGATATCCATAGTGCCTCTCATAAGCGGGCCCTCACCCTTAGGCCCTCTCCCACCTTCCGCCACTGAGTCTTTGGCGGACGCCAACGTCGTAGTGGCGTCGGCGGGCGAGGGTAGTTCTACGGCGTAGAAGAATGGAACCTCGCGCCCCAAAATCTCCGCCCCCTTAATCTCCTCCCACGCCTCCGAGCCGATGAAATCAGCAAGCATGCGCTGGGCCTCCTCAACAACTTCAACTAGTTCGGGCGGGTTCCCCTCACCCGGGTCATGGCCACCCTCTCCCCCTGGGAGAGGGGTTGGGGGTGAGGCTTCCTTCGGGTCAGGGAAGGGCTCTTTCAACTGCCCCTCCGTGGCGAAATAAGAATTGGCGACGTGGCGGAGTTTGGCGGGCATGTCGCACTTCTGGCAGGCGAAGTCCCAGTGTTCGAGGAAGAGGTGGATGAGCGTGCCGAGCATGGCAGGCCGACTGAGGGGTGAGGGGCGAAGGGCGAAGGGTGACAAATCTTTCTCCCTTCTCCCCTCTCCCTTCTCCCCTCGGACATTCAGGCTTGTCGGTGTCACCACAAGCGGCATCTCCCCCGCCTCCCTGCACACCTCTGCCTGCTGTTTCCAACGGGCGGCGACGGTGTCCGGGTCGAAGCGGTCGGAAATGGTGGAGACAGTCACTTCTTTGGTTTCAGGCGCTGTCTTTGCCATGTGATGAACACGCAGGATCGCTTCGCCGATATCGGTGTCGCCTTGGGGCAGATGGTTCAGGTCCTTGCCCCAGGCTCCCATCAAGAGCGGCAGAGGGCTGTCCTTGTATGGCCGCTGGAGGTTGATGCCGCCGGAAAGAATCAGGCGTTCTCGCGCGCGCGTCATGGCGACATAAAGCACGCGGCGCTCTTCGGCGTCCTCGCGCTCATCCGCTTCTTGCTCCAAAATGAAATGTCCCAGGTTGCGACCTTTCCGGCCAATACGAATACCTAACCTCCCCGTGGACCAATCGTAAAGGACCCGCACGGCGTCCGGGTCGGGGTCACCATTCTGCCGGCCCTTGTGCAGCCCGGGCAGCCAGACCACCGGAAACTCAAGCCCTTTGGCTTTATGTATGGTCAGAATCCGCACCGCGTCGTACCACTCATCGGCGAGAGGACTTTCCCCTTCGAGACGGTCCTCTTCCTTCCATCGGTCGATCTTGGCGAGGAGGACCTCGAGGGTTGTGACGCCCTCCTCCGCGAAAGACTCCATAAGCCGTTTAAGTTTCAGGAGATTGGCGACCGTCTGGTCCCTGTGATAGGATCGCGCCGCCAGTTCCAACAGGAACGTGTCCTCATACACATGGCGCAGGACCCACTTGAGCGGTTCGCGCGCCACCCGCGCAACCAAGCCTCGCAGGAGCTTCCAGGCGCCGTGATGGGCCGCGGAATCGAGTTCTGGCGGAAGTTCGCGATCGAGGCGCAAACCATTTTTCCGCTGAAGCAGCGCGAGCTCGGGGTCGGAAAAGCCCCCCAGAGGAGAGCGCAAAAACCCAGCCAGCGCCAAGCGATCACCCGGCCGCGCGAGCACGCGCAGGAGGTTAAGAACGTCCGTCACTTCAGGCGTGCCGTAAAAATAGCGTTCGCCTTCCACGACATAGGGAATGTTCCGCCGGCGCAGCGCTTCAATGAAAGGTGGCATCGTCGGGGTGGAGCGGAAAATGAGTGCAATATCCTTATAGGTCAGCTTGTCTTTTGTCTCCCGCTCTCCCGCTCCCCCGCTCTCCCCTTTGACATTCGCCGCGATCCATGCGGCCGCATCTTCCGCTTCCCGCTCGATGGCGTCTTCGGAACTCTGTGTCTTTTCGGAGGAGGCCAGTCGCAGTTCCACATATTGACGCTCAGGCGCCTCGCGCATACGCAGCGGCTCCAGGGCCTGGTAAGCGGGTGAAATTGGAGCTTTCTCCTCAATGAGACGGCTGAAAGCGGCATTCACGGCGTGGACGATGTGGTCGTGCGAGCGGCGGCTTTGCGAAAGCGTTTCGAATCGCCCGCCCTGGTCGAGGACGCGCTGCGTGATCGCGCGGTAAGCCGCGATGTCGGCGCCGCGGAAACGGTATATGGATTGCTTAGGGTCGCCCACCAGGAACAATTTGCCCGGCTCAAGCTCCACGTCTTGCCAGCGTTTGGCCTGATGGCCCGCTTTTTCGGCCAGGAACATCAGCAGCTCTCCCTGCAAAGGATCGGTATCCTGGAACTCGTCCACCAGAACAAGCCGGATTTCGCGCTTGAGCGTCTCGCGGACGCGCGCGTTGGAGGCCACCAATTCCCGCGCTAGATAAAGAAGTGCATTGTTGGAGAGGCAGCCCTCGGCCAGCATCCGCGCTCTTAGCCGCGCGATGAAGGGATAAAGGAGCTCCGTTAAAAGATGCACGGTGCGGCCACCGCCCAGAACTACATTACGCGCAAGGCTTTGCAGGAACTTGAGACGCTTTATGTCTTCAGCCGGCCATGCCTTCGTTACGCTTACGTCATCCTCCAGCATCCCTACTATGTCATTCCCCGCGGTCGCTGGCGGGG
>JBGPLV010000183.1:0-4470 GCA_041486625.1 Elusimicrobiota bacterium | reverse complement strand
GGCGGTGCCCGATATCGCGACCTTGTCCATCGAAGTCTCCCAGGAAGGGATCTCGTTAGATGCGGTCTCTACAAAGGTCAGAGAAGGGATGGAAAAAATCTTGGCCGCTCTGAAGACCCACGGAATTGCCGATAAGGACGTTCAAACTCAGCTTTATCAAGTCCAACCGAAGCTGGAGTACGATAAGTCGGGAAATGCGCGCCGGAAGGGTTATGTTGTAGTTAATCGGGTGGTGGCCAAGGTTCGCGACCTGAAAAAGGTGGGGAAGGTTTTATCCGTGGTTTTGGATGCTGGTGCAACGACCGTGAACGGTCCCAACTTTGATTTTGATGATCCGCAGGCTCTGGAACGCCAAGCGCTCGCGAAGGCTGTATCCGATGCGAAATCAAAAGCCGCGATTCTGGCCCAGGAAGCCGGAGCTCAATTAGGGCCTGTGCAGACCATCAATCAACAAGGGGGGAACTGGCCTGTGCCGCGGCCGTATATGGCTCGCATGGCCGCAGTCGCCTCCGCTCAGGCTGAAGAGCCCATCGTGGCCGGTGAGCAAAGTTTTACCTCCAACGTCACGGTAACCTTTGCATTGAAATAGCCCGTCCCACTTCGGCGGGCGGGTGGAGTCCCGAAGGAATACTTAAAGACTCCTCCGTAACCACCGTTGTATGTTTGGCATTCCAGATCTCCGCCAGCTTCTCTAGTGAGGCCGCTACTTTTGTTCCACAAGCTCCGTAAGAGCTTTTCGCAAACGTATCAATTGAGCTCGAATGTGGGGCCAGTCCGGGTCAAGCAGCAAGAAAACGCTGGCCGCAATCATGGTTCTGAAGTAACGTACACGGGGCCGTGGCCGGGCCACCCAATCGACAACAGCACCTCCGGGTCGCGAACGAAGAACGCGATAATTGGTAGAAGAGCGGTAATCTTTCATTTGATAATCCGGACCCAAGATGTCACCGGAAGAAATGATGCGTAATCGTTCTCCGACGGCATACCGTGGAGTCCAAGCGACATGGGCGCGCAGTGTTTTCGAAGAGTTCAACGGCGCCGGAATCCCAAGTGCTTGGCAAACTTCGGGGACCTCTTTAGCCGGACGCCAGTTGCATTCGCCTTCCAAGCAGATCATGGTATGGGCTTTGAAGCCTGGCAAGGCGATAAGCGCCTCCACTTCGTATGGCCCGTCCGGCTGGTTATTGACAAATATCCAATATCTTCCCATAACTCACTCCTAACCTTAAAGCCGAAAACAGCAGATTATCAAGATAAATTCCATCTGTATAAAATGGATCTATATTCGCCTAAATTTCAACCCGTTTTGATCTGACCCTCAAGAGGAGGGTTAACGAGCGTTTAGGAGTCGGTAGGGCACGTTTTGACATCTAGCTGTAACATGCATCTGGCAAACTAAGTCTATGAAGATCCCGCAAAGATACATGAAGAAAGCCGGCCTAAGCATCTTTATCGGCGCTTTGCTCGGCGCTCTTGCCGCGATCGTCCGCGCCCTTTAAACATAGGAACATTTTTCCTTCGTTTCCCATCATAAAAAGCAATCCATGTTCATTGTCGATTTCCCCCAATTCCATGCATGGCTGAATGGCCGATCTCGGTCGTTTTGGCTCTGCCTGGGATTCGCCCTGGTCCTTTGTGCCGGCTGGCTGGATTACGTTACCGGTGACGAGATCAACGTCACGATCTTTTATCTCGTTCCCATTGGAATTACCGCCTGGTACGCCGGGCGGCGAAGCGGGAGTGTGCTGGCCGTCGTAAGTGCCGCCATCTGGTATTTGGCTGATCGCCTGGCCGGACACCAATTTTCAAAGCCCCATATCGCCGCCTGGGACACCTTGGTCTCCTTCACTTTCTTTTTGCTTGCCAATCTGGCCATAGCGCGCCTGAGAGTGCATATGGAACGGGAGCGAAGCATGGCGCGGGAAGATTTTTTGACGGGACTCCCCAACCGCAGAGGTTTCTATGAATTGGCTCGGAGGGAATTAGATCGCTGCTGCCGCCACCTTCTTCCGCTCACCGTCGCCTACATTGACTGCGACCGATTCAAGACGGTCAATGACCAATGGGGACATCAAGCGGGCGACGAGTTGCTCATCCTTATCGGTCAGACGCTGAAGAGTTCGCTCCGGTCAACGGATGTGGCCGCTCGGATGGGGGGCGATGAATTCGCTGTTCTGTTTCCAGATCTTAAGCCGCGCCATGCGGAGGAAGCGCTGCGCGGCCTACTGGAGAAACTTCGCCAAGCCGTTGAACATAAGCCTTGGGACGTCGACTTCAGCGTGGGTGCCATCAGTCTCTCCCGGGTTAATCAGGACATTGAAGAGATCATTACCCGCGCCGACGCGCTCATGTACCGGGCCAAGCGCGAGGACCGAACATCGCGTGAGCCGAGAATTTTGAGCGGGATTACATAGGGTTTATTCGTATCGTAATGCTTCGATGGGGGACAGGAGCGAGGCTTTGCGGGCGGGCCAGAAGCCGAAGATGATGCCGGTTCCGGCGGAGAAGGCGAAAGCGAGAATGACCGACTGGGCCGTAACCTCCGCAGCCCAGCCGGCAAATTTGGACATCACGATCGAAACGGTCATTCCGAGCGCAATCCCTATGAGACCACCCAGCGTTGAAAGCACCGCCGATTCCAATAAGAACTGTGCCAAAATGGCCCGGCGTGCGGCGCCCACCGCTTTTCGCAGACCAATCTCGCGTGTGCGTTCACTTACCGATACGAGCATGATGTTCATGATTCCGATGCCGCCGACCAAAAGCGAAATCGCCGCGACGATTCCCAGGAGCAGCGTAAAGGTTTGAGTCGTTCCCTGCAGTGCGGCCTGGATGTCGGCCATGTTGCGCAAATCAAAGTCATTATCTTTATAAGCGGGAAGACGGTGACGTTTGCGCATGAGCGAGGCCAAGTCCTGCATAACGCTCGTGATGCTGTCGGGCGTAGCGCATTCAATGAAGATATTATTGAAGTACTTTTTTCCTAAAACCCGGTTCATCGCCGTGTTGAGAGGCATAAGGATGGTGTCATCCTGATCGCGAAAACCTGTGGCGCCTTTCAAAGGAAGGATCCCAATGACCTTAAATCCGATGTGGTTGATCTTGATTTCCTTTCCGACCGGGTTTTCCTTGTTGAAAAGGTTATTGATGACCGTCTGGCCCAGGAGGCAGACCCGCGCCTGAGCCTGGTTTTCCGCTTCAGTATAAAAACGGCCGTAGTAAGGATGGGCATTGCGCATTTCTTCGTAGACCGGAAGCGCTCCGGTCACCTGCGTATTGGCGTTCTTGTCGCCATAAACGACCTGCACACCGCCTTGAACATTGCCATCTACATGGACGATATTGGGATTGGCGCGTGCGATCGCCTTGGTGTCCTCCATGGTTAAGCGGCTGATGCTCCCGGCCGCTCCGGCCACTCCGCGCATGTTGGGTGAACCAGGCATGAGCATCACGAGGTTTGAGCCGAGGCTGGCCAGGCGCGATTCAATCGCCTTCTGGGCGCCTTTGCCGATCGCTAACATCGCGATCACTGCGCCAACGCCAATCAGGATACCGAGCATGGAAAGACCACTTCTGACTTTGTTGGCCGCGATGGCGCGCAGCGCGGAACCTGCGTATTCACGGAATTCGGCAAAACTGAAGGCGGGGTGTTCCAATTGAGCTTCCTCCCCCCTGGTGGGGGAGGAGGGAGGTGGGGGGGTAAGGACTTGGGCCGCAGGACCCCCCATCCCCACCTTCCCCCGCAAGGGGGGAAGGGTTTCTTGTTTGCGTTCGTCAGTGTTCTTGTGTTCGTCCGAAACAATCTTTCCATCTTTAATGTGAATGATGCGCTTGGCATGCGCGGCAATTTCCGGGTCGTGGGTGACCATAATGACGGTGATGCCGGAGCGGTTTAACAGATCCAGCTGGCGCAAAATATCTTCAGCTTGATCGGAGGCGAGGTTTCCAGTGGGCTCATCCGCAAAAAGAATGCGGGGACGGTTGACCAACGCGCGTGCGATGGCGACGCGCTGCTGCTGGCCGCCGGAGAGTTGATTGGGCTTGTGGTCCATGCGGTCCTGGAGACCGACGTCCTTCAGAAGTTCACGGGCGCGCTCGTTTCGGTTTGGGACCCCAGAATAAATCATGGGGAGCATGACGTTGTCCAGAGTGCTCGTGCGCGCCAAGAGGTTGAACATCTGGAAAATAAAGCCGATCGTTTTGGAACGCAGCGCCGCTCCCTCGTCATCAGTCAGTTGTTAAACGTCATGTCCAAGAAGCCGGTAGGTGCCGTAGGTGGGGCGGTCGAGCAATCCCAGGATCTGCATCAGGGTCGATTTGCCCGATCCCGAAGGGCCGACGATCGCCACAAACTCGCCTTCTTCAATGGTCAGGGAGACGTCCTTGAGGACTTTTAATTCTCCGCCGCCCACCCAATAGGACCGGCCGATACCTTTTAATTCGATCACTGCCGTTTTCGACTTCCTTGGC
>JBGPLV010000182.1:0-4478 GCA_041486625.1 Elusimicrobiota bacterium | reverse complement strand
TCCATTAAACATTGTTATATACAGTGTAGTACCAATCGGGGGCCAATTCAAGGCCTAATTCGAGAACGCGCGCTTCATAAAGGCTTCCACTCCGAAGGGTCGTCGGGGTCACGTTCGAGCGCCTAAACGACTGCCCCTCCGCAGCTTGATCCCGCCCCTGCCGTGCACCCGTAGCAGTGATCGCCGGTCACGATGCGTCTTTTCGACAAAAGATAAGCGTCAAAATCCCGGATATGATTGGGTAGCCCATGATTGACCGGCATGTCGAGCATTTGATTAAAGTCGCAGTCGTAGAGCGTCCCGTCCCAGCCCACGCTAATCAGGGAACGGCACATGACATGGGCCACCGTAGCGGGGTTGAAGCTTTCTTCCAGCTTCTCCATGTAGGCGCCATAGTTGCCGGAAGCATCGAGAAACGCCTTAAATCTGTTGATCGGCATGTTGGTGATCGTATAGAGCCGGTTGAAAACGACGCCAAAGTGCTGCAAGAGCTCTCGCTTATAATCCGCTTCCAGAGCCGCCTGCGGGCCTGGGAGATACGCCCCGATAGGGTTATAAATCAGATTTAAGGGAAGACCCGAGCCTTCCTGTCCGTAGCCAAGACGGTTGAGCCATTTCAGGGCCTCGATGCTTTTCTGAAAGACTCCCTCCCCGCGCTGTTTGTCGACGTTTTCTTGCGTATAGCAAGGCAGCGAGGCAACGACCTCGACCCGGTGGCTCTTAAGGAATTCCGGAAGATAGGATTTCCCGGGCTGGTAAAAAACCGTCAGGTTGCAGCGGTCCATCACATGCAGCCCGGCGTTCCGCCCTTCCTGAACCAGATAATCGAAGTTTGGGTTCAGCTCGGGCGCGCCGCCCGTGATGTCGAGATTTTTAAAGGGATGCTTTCGGAATGTATGGGCCACCAGTTCAGCCGTTTCGCGCGTCATGATCTCCGTGCGCTTCGGCCCCGCATCCACGTGGCAGTGCTTGCAGGTTTGGTTGCAGAGCTTCCCTACATTCACCTGCAGGGTATCGATGGTGAACGCCTCCAAAACGGGAAGCGGGCTGCTCTTGATCTTTTCGATGAAAGGAGTGACCGGCACCAAGAGGATTATCCCATTTTGATAGAATGGCCACCAAGCGCTCGTGGTGAAACGGATATCACGTAGCCCTGCGAAGGCTGAATTTCCAGTTCGAGTCTGGACGGGCGCACCAACTTTCAGCGAGTTCCCCGCCACTACAGCTTAGGCGGGCCCGCCAGAGACTCAGTGGCGGGAAATCCCGCCGGGCACAGTGGCGGTTTATTATTTAGGAAAGAAGGCCGCGGGCGAGAAGGCCGAGGAGGACAACCGACGTGTTTCCGACGACGAGATGCACCCAGGTGCGTTCCTGGGATTTGTAGTAATAGAGATAGACAATCCATCCCATCCAGCCAAAAGCGAGCAAAAAGAGCGGCCCCGGTAGCAAAAAGAGGCTCGCTCCAATCAAGCGTTCTCCGATGTAGCGGTATTTTTGATCCTCCAGAACGTGCGAATTCCCCCACAGGTCATTCTCGAGGAAAAAGACCAGCACGGACACAAAATGCGCCAGGACCACCCCACAAAGAACGGGAAGAACCCAAGGGTCGACCTTCGCATCCATCATGGTCGGTGAAAGCGCCAGGATCATGGTGAGGTGCACCACCTGGTCCCAGAGAAAAAAACCAGTGCTGTCCGGGCTGCCCGTTTCCTTGATGGACCACACGCGCCATTCGTCTTCCAGCCAGTGAAAAAGGGCCAGGAGTGCCACGCACATCCAGCCGTTTAGCTGGATCCATCGGGTCTGGACCCAGATATTCGAAAGAAACGGCCACGTGAGCGCATAGGTGACGACCGGATGGGTCATGATGTGAATCAACATGCCCAAACGGTTCTCGCGCTTCCAGGACGCGACCTTGTTCGTCTGGAGCGTAAAATCGGCAATGAAATGCGCCAAAACGAGCCGCCAGAAAATTTCCATTATTTGCTTTTCACCTCAAAGACGCCGTCCCAGTCTTCCGCGGGAGGGTGCGCGATAAACGCTTCGGCTCGCTGCACATAGGCCATACTGGCCTTATCTTGCCCCAAGATCGTTGAGACTTCAAGGAATTTCTCGCGCGCGTTCGCAAACTGCCGGTGGACAAAAAGCTCGATCGCCTCATGGTAGAGGGCATGCGCCTTCTGCCATTCGGGGGACAGTCCCCCTTTTTCGGACAAGAGCTCAAAGACTTTCACCGGTTTGGCCTTCCCCGGGACCCGGATTTTATCCAGGAACCGGACTTCAAATTTGTCCTGGACCATCTCGTAAGTGAATTCGCTGATCATCACAGACGACCCGAAGGCCTTGTTCGCCCCCTCCAACCGGGACCCCAAGTTGACATTGTCCCCCATGACCGTAAATTGCTTCTTTTGGACCGACCCCATGTAACCGGCGGCCATAGCTCCGGTATTGATGCCGATGCGGGCTCCCAGCGGAACCAATCCGCGACTTTTAAGGTCTTCATTCAATTCCTTCAGCCGCTTTACGCTGCCCAACGCGCAACGGCAGGCGCGCTCGGCATGGTCGGGCTGCTTTAATAGGCCGTTCCAGAAAGCCATGATGCCGTCGCCCATATACTTGTCGACGTATCCCCCATTTTCAAAAATGACTTCCGTCATGGACGTGAGATAGCGATTGAGGAGATCCACCAACTCTTCCGGCTCGAGCCGCTCCGAGATCGAGGTGAAACCGGCGACGTCCGAAAAGAACACCGTCATCTCTCTGCGTTCGCCCGCATTCTTCAGAATGTCGGGGTTCTCCATCAGAACTTCCAACAACTCACCGGAAACCTGCTGGCTGAAAAACGCCTTCACCATCCGTTTCTCGCGCTCTTCGGTGAAAAAACGATAAATCACAATCGCCACATACACCAGGGCCAGAGTAAACAAGGGCCCGGCCATGTCCACCACGAGATTCTTCTTGGTAAAAAGCCACTGGGTGCTTCCGCCAAACGCCAAGGCCGCCAGCAAAATTCCCACAGCCCCAGCCCAGGCCGAACACCGCGCCAGCGCCAAGCCACAGAGCAAGCCGAAGACCACGACCGATAGATAAGTCCACCGGATGCCAGCCAGACGGAGCGCGTTCAGGCGCAAGAGGTTGTCGATGACGTTGGCGTGAAACTCCACCCCGGGCATGAGGCTGGAGGTGGGGGTCGGGTAATGGTCATAGGTCCCCGTGGCGCTGGAGCCGACCAACACGACTTTCCCCGCCAAATTCTTCGCCGGATATTTTCCGGAGAGCACATCGGCGTACGGAATGTAGGGAAAGCTATAGGCCTTGCCAACAAAATTGAGGAACATCCGGCCCCGCCGGTCCTGCGGGACGTGGCTTAAGATCTCCTCGGGAGAACGGCCCATGTAAAGGCTCGCGGCCTCCACCGACAAGAGCGAGATCGTCTGATCCTGCACACGGATCTGCCCGCGGGCGCTGCGGAGCACGCCGTCCTCATCGATAAAGGCGTTCACATAGCCCGCGTGCTGAACCGCTTCCAGAAGAGCGGGAAAGGGCAATTGCACTTCCGTGACCTCGTTGCCATCGAGCTGAAAAAAGAAAGAATGAATCACCCAGGGATAGCGCCGAGTGGCCTGGACCAGCGCCCGGTCACCGGCCGCGTCCGAGGTAAAAGGGTCCAGAAAGAACACATCAAAAGCCAGGGCTTTGGGAGGCGTCTTGGCGAGGCGCTCCACCAAGCGGGCATGAATGCCGCGCGGCCACGGCCACTGATGGAGTTCTTTGAGCGACGATTCATCGATGGCCACAATAACAATATCGGAGTTGGGCGGCCGGTTACCCAACAGCTTAAAACGCCAGTCAAAACACGCCCACTCGGCGCGCTGCATCGCAAAGGCGAAATTATAGTCGAGAGATTGCTTTCTTTTTTCCTCCCGGGCTTTCGCTTCTTCATACTTTTGTTTCGCTTTCTCTTGAGAGTCCGACGGGGAAATCACGGACATCAGACCCCGGGCAGGATATCCAAAATACGTTTCGCGCCGCCACTCAGCGAAGATGACGAAAGCGGCAATCAGGAGACTAATCCCGAGGCTAATCCAGTGAGATTTACGCACGCGGAAGGTGCTGAAGATGTTTGGCGAGCTGCGCGAGAGGCACTTTTTCCTGGGAGCTACTTTTCATTGTGCGGAGTGTGACTTCCCCTTTCTGGACTTCTTCTTCTCCCAGGATGAGACTATGGGAAGCGCCCAACCGGTCCGCGATCGTGAGCTGGGCCCCAAGCTTTTTTTCAAAAAATCCCCCTTCAATCACAACGCCCATCTTTGCGAGGTCCGTATTCTGCCTGAGTTCCTGCAGGAGCTTAAAGGCCTGGGCTCCCGCCGGCTCGCCTAGAGCCGCAACAAAGATATAGAGAGAATCGGCTGATTTTACAACGTCTTTTTTAGTCGCTTCGATCGCCTGGATCGCGCGTTCCACACCCATGGCAAACC
>JBGPLV010000181.1:0-4479 GCA_041486625.1 Elusimicrobiota bacterium | reverse complement strand
GAACTTTATCCGATCGTCGGATTTGAAGAAGCCTCCTCTATTTGGCGATGCGGAACTTCGACAGTTTCTTGATGAGCATAGCGACTCGATTTTAAAGGAGCGTTGCGTGTCCGCGGGAGAACGCGCGGTTGCCCAGCCGGTGGCGAAAAGCATAACCCCGACCCCCTCTCCAATGGAAGGACAGGCCCTCTTCGATGCCGAGGACGGTTTTGAACTCTTTGGGCCCCAGACGACCCTCGTGCGCAAGCTGATCCGTGAGCGCAAGAAAACATTGAAGAGTATGCTGAAGAGCCTCGACATGCAGCCCGCGGATGACTTGTCGGTGCGTCTGTCGAAGGTCCGCCAGTTTCGGGACATGTTGGAAAGAGACGAGCCCATCGGCATTGAAAGGCCGGATTTCCTTCAGACCTTGCGCGAAAAATATGGCCGGGGGTGGCCCGCACCTGCGCGCAAAGAGACTGACCGGCCTTCCTGCCTGAACAATTTAGACGACTATGTCGCCATTCTGGAGACGCCGCCGAACGAAAGGGACCCGTCATTCGCAGATGTTTCCTGCGATTGGGTGGCCATCGAACGGGCGCTTCGCATTTTTTATGACGAATACATCTTCGATCAGATTATTCTGGCTGTGCCTAGAATCTATGAAGATAGGAGCCGACTTGCGCGCGCCCAGAGGGAACAAAGCATTGACCGGATTCTCAAAGATCTAAAAGACCCACGCAAAGGCGCCAGTGGGCAAAACTTTAACGCCAGCGTGCCGTCTCTTACGACCATTTTGGGAAGCTCTATCAGTTACGATGAACAAGCGTACATTGATATTAACAGAGAATACCCTGGCCGAATGGGAAATTTCATGAGCGCACACCTGCGAGCCATTCGCAGGATCGCTTTTCCATCAACCGAATATGAGATCAATAAGTTGGTGAAAATGAATGGTGTGGATTACGCGATTCAAATGCTCCAATTATCGAATCGCTTGAAAGATTATTTGGCCTTAAAAGGTCGAAGCGCCAACGACCCTTCAAGAATGGTGATCATTGAAGATCTCTTGAATTTCGTCGCGGCGCACCCGTTTGCTTTGACGGACATGAATTTCCTCATGGGAATCAAGGACCTGCCGGATGGACAGGACGTCCCATCCAACCCCTTCTACCCCTCAAACTTGCTTCCAGCAGAAATCGAAGCCTATCAGAGGCTCCTCGAAATGAATTCCCAGTATTTGGCCATCAACATACTCGATATGCCTTGGTTGGTTCCCTCTCCGCATCGTTTCTCGCCCCTAGGAGCAGCTGATATTATGGCCAAGCCATTGATGCGATCGATCATTTTGACCTCTGCGCTCTTCCCAGGCCATGAACAGTGGGCCATTGAAGATTCTTTCGCCGCGGATCGTTTTAATGACGGCAAAGGCAAACTTTTCTGGCAAAGTGCTCTGCAGCATGTCAAGAGATATGCGAGCGCGAAGCGATCGCGAGATTATGGCGAAGTGTTTTATTTGCCCTACAACCAGGATTTCGCTTTACAGGTTTTCGCCGAAACTGTGTTGTCGCTTTTTGGAGTCGCTCAAGAAAAAGCCAAGATCATTCCTCATACGTTTTACAAAACGCATATTGCGCCACACGGACCATTTTCTTGGGATGACTTGCCGCCAGAGACACGAACTATTCTGGAAAGCAGTTCCGAGCAGGTTCTAGACTCTCTGTCACCTCTGGCGCGTTATGTCATGAGCCCCCATGATCGGCCTACAGGCGGGGAGGAGCTCTATTCAATACAAGTTCCCAAGGGCCAGTTGTGGCCCTACGCGGAGGAAGAATTGAGCAGGTTTTTTACGACCTCGCTGCAGATGGCGCACGAAAGTTTGGGCGACCAATTTAACCTCCTAGCTCCGGTTCTATTCCGATTGCTTTCAAACCCTTCCTTAAATCTAAATAAAATTAACAGTCTGATCCATGGTGGCCTGGAAGCTCTTAAGAAGTTCCTCAATGAGGACTTTGAAGCAAAGTTCCCCGAGTGGATGATGGTTCTGCGATGGGAGTCCGAGCCAGCGATGCTCTTGTATCAGCTCATTCTCCTGGCCGAGAGGTTGGGGCCCGCGCATTGGGATGAGGCGTGGGTCATATTCAAGGCGCGGTCCCAGATCGGACAGGATTTTTTTGGCGAATTGCATGCGATGACCTCTAATAAATGGTTTCTCCGTGATCGCCGGAAGCAGAATGAAGTACCCAATAATAACCTTTACTATTTATTTGAACCTGAGGAAATATTATCGAAGTTGCGGGGTGCAGCGTGAGGCACTCCCTCCAAAAGCCGCCGTCACGTAGGACTCTGTAGTAAAATCCATGCATGGGATTCCCTTCCACCCGGCTGCGGCGGCTGCGTTCAAATTCCCTCATCCGCTCCAAGATCCAGGAGACCGACCTTTCCCCGCGGCGCCTGGTGGCCCCGCTCTTTGTCCGGCCCGGGCGCGGCGTCCGCATTCCCATCGCCTCCATGCCGGGTCAATGTCAAATGTCGCCGGACATCCTCGTCAAAGAAGCCAAAGCGCTTAGGCAGCGAGGGATCACATCGATTCTGTTATTCGGTATTCCCCCCCGTAAAGATGCTAAGGGCAGTGACGCTTACGCGGCCAACGGCATCGTGCAGCAAGCGCTCCGTGCTCTCAAGAAGGCCCTCCCCGATACGCTGCTTATTGCCGACCTCTGCTTTTGCGAATACACCTCCCACGGCCATTGCGGCATCATTAAACGGCAGAGCGGGGGAGCGAGAGAGCGGGGGAGCGGGCGAAACACCTGGGATGTTGATAACGACGCTACGCTCAAGCTGATCGCCAAAACCGCTGTCGCGCAGGCTCGGGCTGGGGCGGACGTCATCGCTCCAAGCGGCATGATGGACGGCATGGTCAAAACGATCCGGCATGCGCTAGACCACGCCGGCTTTAAGAACACACTTATTATGAGTTACGCGGCCAAGTACGCATCGGCGTTCTACGGCCCTTTCCGTGAGGCCGCCGAAAGCGCTCCGAAATTTGGCAACCGCCACAGCTATCAGATGAATCCCGCCAATGCCGAGGAGGCCCTGCGCGAAGTAGCGGAAGATATAGCCGAAGGGGCCGACATCGTCATGGTGAAACCGGCCTTGGCCTATCTCGATATCATTCGCCGCGTCAAAGAGAGGTTCCACGTTCCCGTGGCCGCCTACAATGTCTCCGGTGAATATTCG
The DNA here is from genome assembly GCA_041486625.1 of Elusimicrobiota bacterium. GTDB lineage: Bacteria > Elusimicrobiota > Elusimicrobia > 2-01-FULL-59-12 > 2-01-FULL-59-12 > JANLWZ01. Next base: position 1,260 of record JBGPLV010000181.1, on the reverse strand, counting down.
ATGGTCAAAGCCGCCGGGCAAAAGGGCTGGATCGATGAGAAGGCAGTGACACGGGAAATTCTGACGGCCATCCGCCGCGCGGGCGCGGATTGGATTATTACCTACCATGCCAAAGACCTATTACTACCTCGAATCTGACGGCCAGGTCTTTCTCCTCAAGGACCGCGGCGTGTGGCGTTTTCCACGCATTAAGAAAGAACTTCCCTGCCGCTACGTCCCCGTCTTTACGATGCCGCTAAAAGGGGGTTCCGTACTCTATGCGAAGCCCATCTTGAAGCACCATCCTGACCATTGGTTTCATAAGGATGATGTCATCGGCCGCAGCGACATCGCCCCCCTCGTGCAGCAGGCGGTCAACCGGAGCCTACCGCGCGCCGCCGCCAAGGTCGCGATAGTTGAACATGGCCAGGTGCTGATGGTCCGGGCGGCGCGCGGCCTCACGAAGGGCTATTGGAACCTACCCGGCGGATTTGTCGGCTACGGCGAACATCCCAGGGACAGCGCACAACGGGAGGTCTATGAAGAATTGGGTATTCGAGTGCGTTTAAAGAGGCTTTTGGGGATTTATTCCGAAGTCTTTCCGCGAACCGGCGGCTATATGATCAGCTTCGTCTTTCTCGGCGCACGCCGGCCGGGCCGTATCCGCCCCCATCCGGAAGAACTCGACACCTATATGTGGATGCCTATCCGCCAGGCGTTACGGTCGACGCTCAACCCCTTCGCCCGCGCCGGACTGCGGGACTACCTTAAAGGTAACGTTTCCGCCTAAAAACGTCCGTCTCAAGCGCAGAAGGACTACCGATCCACCGCTTCCATCCATCGTCGAAGAATGAATATTTTCCCGAGTTTTGCGTCCAATATATAGGGACCCTGGGAACATAAAGTGAAAAACATGAAAAAGCATCCTCGTACAAAGGAAACAGTGGTCGGGGCTCAAAAGCTTGCCCCTATGAAAACGGCTAAACGATTGTTTGGCGAAATCCGCTCGCTGATTGACTCCACTCGCGAGCGGGTCGCGCAGGCCGTTAATGCCGGCCTCGTCATCCTCTACTGGCAGATCGGCAAACGCATCCGACAGGAGATGCTAAAAAGTGAACGCGCAGAATATGGTGGAAGGATTTTGCAGACACTGTCTGCAAAATTGGTTGCCGAATATGGCCGCGGATTTACTCATACCGCATTAACCCGAATGACGCGGTTTGCGGAAAAGTATCGGGACTTTCAAATTGTTGCGACACTGTCGCAACAATTGGGCTGGAG
>JBGPLV010000180.1:0-4500 GCA_041486625.1 Elusimicrobiota bacterium | reverse complement strand
TGCCCTTCCGGATATTTCCCGCGCCAGCCTGGGACGCGCTCTGCGTGAGCTCTTGGACGCCAAGCGCGCGACGCGTTCCGGCATCCCCCGCTCCCGCGACGCCCGATACCGGCCCGCCTCCTCCTAAATCCTGGCAACTTTCGCCTACGATCAATTACAATGATCGCGATGAACAAACGGATCGCCTTCTTCGTCATGATTTGCGCGCTGACCTTGCCGAATTTCGCTTCCGAAACGCCGTCCCTGGAAAGCCGCATTGTAGAGCATACGTTGTCCAACGGCATCGAATTGCTGATCTTGGAGCGTCACTTTTCGCCCACGGTTTCGATCCGCATGATGTTCCGGACCGGCTCAGTCGACGAGGTCAGCGGCAAGACTGGTCTCGCCCACATGTTTGAGCACATGATGTTCAAAGGAACAAAGACTCTCGGCACCAAAAATTATGTCGCGGAGGCGCCGCTCTTGCGCGAGATCGATACGTTGCATCAAGCGATCGATGCAGAAAAGGGCAAAGGGTCGCGTGCCGATCAAAAACTCATCGGCGAACTTATCGACCAGGTTCGAGTTGTAGAGGAGAAGGCAAATGCCCTGGTCGCCGAGAACGAGCTCTGGAATCTCTACGAACGGGAAGGCGCCTCGACGTTAAACGCAAGCACATCGCGGGATGATACCCACTATATGGTGGATCTGCCCTCTAATAAAATAAAGTTGTGGGCGATTTTGGATTCCGATCGTTTAAAACACCCTGTTTTTCGGCAATTTTACCAGGAGCGTGAAGTCGTGAAGGAAGAGCGGCGCATGCGCGTGGATACAAGCCCGGAAGGAAAACTCTACGAAGAATTTATTGCGGCCGCTTACACCTCACACCCGTACCGCAACCCCACGATCGGCTGGGAATCGGATTTGGATCATTTGTATGTCTCCGATCTGACTGATTTTTACAAGCGATACTACACTCCCTCAGCGCTGACCATTGCCATCGTGGGCGATGTTAATCCAAAAGAAACGATCGCGCTTGTGGAACAATATTTTGGGGACTGGCGCCCAGACAGCTCGCCAATGGCGAGCCATCTGGGCAGCCCCGACGCCCGAAGGGTGTCAGGGCGGGCCCCCTCCTCGCCTCGAACCGTTCCCTCCGAAGAACCTGCTCAATCCGGCCAGCGGCAGATCCGTATCAAATTTGATGCTCAACCGCATGTGGTCCTGGGCTATCACATCCCGGCCTATCCTGATCCCCATCAAGTGGTCTCCTACGCCATGTCTCACCTGTTGGGTAGCGGTACCACGTCCAGACTTTACAAGGCGCTCGTGGAGAAAAAGAAGGTGGCCGCCTCGATCGAGACCGGCCAGGATTACCCCGGCGAACGATACCCTTCTTTATTCATCGTTTCAGCGGCGCCACGGTATCCGCGAACCAACGAAGACGTCATCAAAGCCATCGAGCAGGAGTTCGACCGCTTGAAAAAAGAACCGATCGAGGATTGGGAGTTGGAAAAGATCCGGTCTGCCGTCGAGGTGGGAATTCTAGACACCCTGCAGACCAATTCCGGTATGGCCAGCACGCTGGTTTACAATCAGACCGTATTTGGTGATTGGCGATATCTTCTGAGTTTCCAAAAGCAGATCCGAGACCTGACGGCGAAGGACCTCCAGGATTTCGCGCGAAAATTCTTTGTAGCCGAGAACGAAACCATTGGAGTATTGGAACCCGTAAAGAAACGATGAACGACATGGCAAATGGCAAATCGCAAATGGCAAATCGCAAATGGTTCTTTTTGACATTTGCCTTTTGCCTTTTACCTTTTGCCATGCTGTCCGCCATCCCGCCGCCGATGCCCGAGTTTCCGCCCCTTCATTTTAATCCTCCCAAACCGGTCCGCACGGTCCTGGACAACGGTCTTGTGGTGTATCTTCTCGAAGATCATGAATTGCCGCTCATCAAAATGGAAATGTATTTCCAGGCCGGCACTCAGTATGACCCTATCGACAAGATCGGGCTCGGGTCGATTTTTGGACAGGCAATGACGTACGGAGGCAGCCTTTCCCATCCGCCCGAAGAAATCGAGAAAACGCTGAACCGGAAGGCGGCGGCGATTAATTTTGCCATCGGCCTTGAAAACGGAGAGGGATCGATGGGTTGCCGCAAGGAGGATTTCGATACGATCTTTGCGCTTTTCAGCGATTTGGTTCTCCACCCACAGCTCCGCAAAGACCAAGTTGAACTCGCTAAATCCAAGGCGCTGGAGTCGCTCAGGCGCTTGAACGATGACCCGGAGGAAGTCGCCCGGCGCGAACTGCGGCGCGTCATGTACGGCGCTCATCATCCATATGCACGCATTCCTTCGCCCGCCATGATCAAAAACATCAAGCGCGATGATCTGCTCAAAGCTCACAAGCTCTTCCTCCGCCCGAATGCCAGTTCGATCGCTGTCTCGGGCGATTTCCAAAGCGCTGAGATGCTGGCCAAGTTGAAAAACGCTTTCGGTCCCTGGGCCAAGTCCGACGCCCAATGGCCGAAGATCCCCGCTCCGGCCCTTTTTCAGGAACGACGTGTGTTTTATATCCAGCGGCCGATCAACCAAAGCCAGATCCGCATCGGAGATTTCGGGTTGGCCCGGCACAGCCCCGATCATTTCGCCTGGGAAGTCTTTAACGAGCTCTGGGGGGGTAGCGCCACTTCACGCCTTTTCCGGACCGTCCGGACCGAACTGGGTTTGGCGTACTCCGTCGGCAGCGGATATTCTGAACCCGCGGAAAAGGGGCTCATCGTCGCCGTATCGCAGACGCGCGGATCGCAAACGATCGCGGCGACTCAGTCCATTGTGAAGATCACGCAGGATGTGCGCGAAGCCCCCTTCACGCCCAAAGAGATCTCGGATGCCAAGGAGTCGATCCGCAACCGGTTTGTCGAGAACTTCACCTCCAGCGCGCAGATCGCGTCGTACGTGATGAATTTGGAGTACTTCGGCTTTCCGCCGGACTACCTTGATACTTACACGCAACATATCGCCCAGGTTTCCGCAGACGATCTTCGCCGCGTGGGCCAGACTTATCTCCATCCGGAACGTTTCACGATTCTGGTCGAGGGCGATTTGAGCACTTTTGACAAACCCGTTGCGACTCTGGGAAAACCGCAGGAGATCAAATTGGAGGATTACACAAATGAACAAGGAGATCATTAAACAAATGCAGTCGTATCCCGCCTTCTATCAGCGGGTCTGGAAAGCTTGTGCCGAAATTCCCAAAGGGGAGACGCGGACGTACGGCTGGGTGGCCAAGAGGATCGGCCGCCCTAAAGCCGCCCGGGCCGTCGGCCGGGCCTTAGGCGCCAATCCCTTCGCACCCATCATCCCGTGCCACCGCGTGGTCGGCGCTGACGGCCGGTTGACCGGCTACTCGGGACGGGGGGGCATCCGTCAGAAACAACGCCTTCTCGATAAGGAAAAATGTTCGGCCTAGACGTCCTCAAGAAAATATTCGGGTCTCAAAACGAGCGCACGCTTAAAAAGCTGCACCCGACCGTTGAGAAAATAAACACCTTCGAGCCTCAGGTGTCCGCGCTTTCGGACTCGGATCTGCGCGCTAAAACAACCGAGTTCAAAGAGCGCCTGGGCAAAGGGGACATGCTCGACGATCTCCTGCCGGAAGTCTTCGCGGTGGTGCGCGAAGCCTCCAAACGCGCCATCGGCCTGCGTCAATTTGACGTGCAGCTCCTGGGCGGCATCATCCTTCACCAAGGCAAAATCGCCGAGATGAAAACCGGGGAAGGAAAAACCCTCGTCGCCACAGCGCCCGTGTATCTGAACGCGCTCACCGGCCGCGGTGTGCACGTCGTCACGGTCAATGATTACCTCGCCAAGCGCGACCGCCAATGGATGGGACCGGTGTACGAATTCCTGGGGATGACGGTCGGGTTCGTTCAACATGACATGCCGTCCGATGACCATCGGGCCTCTTACGCTTGCGACATTACCTACGTCACCAACAATGAAATCGGCTTCGATTATTTGCGCGATAACATGGTCATTCGTAAGGAAGACCGCGTCCTGCGCTACTTGCCGGAAGCGGTGGAACGTGATGGGATCTACCGGAGGCTACCGTATGCGATCGTGGATGAAGTGGACTCCATTTTGATCGATGAGGCACGAACACCGCTCATTATCTCCGGTCCAGCCGAGGAATCGACGGAAAAATACGCCATTGTCAACCGCATCGTGCCCCAACTGAAAGGTCGCACGATCACAGAAAAAGAGGAGATCGATGCCAAATATACCGGGGAAGATTTGGGAAAAGGATTCGACTTCATCCTGGATGAGAAGGCGCATAACGTCACCCTGACGGACGAAGGCATCGCCAAATGCGAAAAACTCCTCGGGATCCAAAGCTTGTACGACGACATCCAGGGGGAATGGGTGCATCACATCACGCAGGCGCTCAGGGCCCATCATCTTTATCACCGCGATGTCGATTACGTCGTGAAAGACGGCGAAGTCATCATCG
>JBGPLV010000179.1:0-4503 GCA_041486625.1 Elusimicrobiota bacterium | reverse complement strand
CGATGAGCTGGGCCATGATGTAGGTCAGCAACGTTGAAACGTCCACTTTGCGCGCGACCCAAGCTCCCACAGAAACAGCCGGGTTAAAATGACCGCCCGATACAGCGCCGAAGGTGGAGACCATGATCGACAAAATCAATCCGTGCGCCAATGCAATCCCCATCAAACCCACCGCGCCATGCGTGTAGCTGTCGGTGACGATCGCGCCTGCCCCTATAAAGAAAAAAACAAACGTACCCACTAGCTCGGCCAGTGCAGGACGCAACTTTTCATTCATAATGGGTCTCCCTTTACATGATTTTGTGACGGCGCGACCAAGGCTGAAGGCGTGGCGGGGTCTACCGGAATCGGTGTTGATTCGCAGCCGGCGAGAAAAAAGGCGGCGGCAATTCCTGCAACTAACAGATGCCGAATTTGCATGCCCACATTATAACTAAGATTGCTAGGGGCGCCAGCCGGCGCCCCCTACATTCCTCTCTTTAGGCGGCTAGGGTTTTGGGATGGGGTTGGGCAGCGGCCTGAGGCGCGTCCGCATCTGCGCCGATGGTCCCGCTTCCTTGAGAAATAGCTGGCGGGGGGGACAAGGGGAGGGTAAAGGACATGGTTGTTCCTAGCCCGATGCCTGGAGATTGCGCGCGGATCTTCCCCTGATGGGCAAAGACAATTTCCTTGCAGATGGCGAGTCCCAGCCCCAGTCCCTGGGAACTGGTCGAGCCGCCCGGGGAGACCTGGAAAAATTTTTCAAAGACGCGTTCCTGGGTTTCCTTGGCAAGACCAACTCCCGTGTCTTCCACTTCGATGAGGACTCCTTCTTCGTGAAGCCCAGCACGCACGACCACGCGGCCCTCTTCAGACGTGAATTTGAGCGCGTTGTGGATCAGGTTCCAGATGACCTGGCGGATCCGGCCTCCATCCACTTGGATGGTCGAAAGAGACGATGGAAGGTTCACAGAAAGGGTGAGCATGATCCGCCGCTCGCGGGCTTCGGTCTGGGATTTGTCCACTTCCTCCCGGAGGAGCGTCGCCATATCCGTGGGCGCCGGGTTAATCGAGAGATGGCCTTTTTCCATGCGGGTCAAATCCAGCAAATCGTCCACCATGCGTTCCTGCAGGTCGACCTGGCGTTCCAGCTGCTCGACCACTTCGAGTTGCTCGGCTGCCAAGGCGCCGTGACTTCCCTGCTTAAGGACTTCGCAAAAACCACGAATGCCGGTGAGCGGTCCGCGTAAGTCGTGACTCACAAAAGACAAAAACTGCGTCTTCAGTTTATTCAGCTCGTTCAACTGGTCGATGTTGGCGCGGTTCTTCTGATGCAGTCGTGCGTTTTCGATAGCCAGGGCCGCCTGACGACCGAAACTCATGAGGAATTCGATTTCGCGGGGGAGGAACGCGCGCGCCTGTGCGGTCGTCACAGCGTTGATAACCCCCACCGGCTGCCGGTCCATGGTGAAGACTGGGACGCAGAGAAGAGAGCTGATTGGTTGGACACTCGAAAGATAATGGGGGTCCCCCATCGCGTACTCCGCCCAATACGGCTCGCCCGTTTGTAGAGCCCAGCCGGCCATCCCTTCGCCCAACCTCAAGCGGAGCGGGCTCTGGATTTTGAAATCCCCTCCGCGCACCCACTGGGTTTGGAGGGTTTGGGATTGCGGGTCCCATAACATGAGGGAGGCCCGGTCCACCTTGAGAATGGAGAGGACACTATCCAGGATATGAACGGTGGTCTCCTCGATGCTCTGTGTGGATCCACCGAAGGTCGCCAGCGTGGCCGTGCCTACTTCAAAGGAAAATTTCAGGTCACCGATTTTTTCTTCGAGCTTTTCGAAGAGAGTCCTTCGCTGGAGGGTCAGGGCGATGGATTGAGCGAGCATTTCGAAAAGGTGAAGCTCTTCGGTATCCCAGGAGTTGGCCCCATACGTTCCCAGGAACAGGACCCCAAAGCAGTTGCTTTCGTTGATGACCGGTAAGCACAGATGTTTGGCGTAATTAAATTGCTCGCTCGAACACGGCTCTCCCTCGGTTTGGCTGTACCGAAAGGGTTGACGGAGGGCGAAGGCCGGGCAGGCGGTCATGGGCAGATGGTGCGGGGAGCCGGGCCGAAGCGCCGGGTGTTCACCCACCCCTTGCAGAGTTTTCCAAGAGGGGTTCGCTATCCATAGGCGTGAATAAACGTGAAAAGGGTCAAGGCTTTTACGCAATTCCGTGAGAATTCGCATTTGTAATTCGTCATCAGATAAAGCGGGCGGCAAAGCATTGATTGATTCCAGGAAACGCACCAAGGTTTGTAAAACCTGAACGTTTCGGAGAATCGCTTTGTCTTTTTTGCGGGATCGTTGGCGTAGGAGAATGGCTTGGATGGCTAACGCGCAACCCAGAAAGGCGAGCCAAAGAGTAAGCGCTCGCCAGTCGTACATCTAGGCCGCCAGGAGTCGCTCCACCTCTCGGTAGAGGTCTTTCGCGTAGAAGGGTTTGGTGAGATATCCGGCGGCGCCTACTTCGCGTCCGGTCATCAGGTCTTCTTTTTCCTTGCAGCTCGTCAGGAAGAGAACCGGTGTCTCTTGCCCTTGTTCATGAGTCTTGATGATGCGACAGAGCTCAAAGCCATTCACCCACGGGAGCATGACGTCCAGGATCACTAAATTGGGTTGATGCCGCTGCAGGAGATCTGGGAGCTGCACGCCGGTCGAGGCCAAAATGACCGTATAACGGTTGTTTAGGAGCTCAAGTACAATGCGGCGCACCACGGGATCATCGTCCACCACCAAAATTTTCGGGCGGTCCGACGGGGATCCTTTGGCATTGTCCGTCAGATTGCTGGTAATGGTTTGTTCAATCGATGAATTTTCCGCTGCTTTTGCCATAGAGCCTCCAATACGTACTGAAAAATCAAATCGTTTTGATAATTAGCTTGCCCGATAGACGGTAAGCCTGAGAAATATCTAACACCCTTTTGGGGGGTTGTCAATGTCTATTTTGGAGGTGTTTTTCCGTCGACAGAAGGCGTAGTTTTGGTGGTCGAGCTTGAAGCCACCACAACCGGTGTTCGGATGGCGTCTAGGGTGTAGGAACAGCGCGCGTTCCAGAGGGTCCAGCTTTCCACGCCCAGATCCATCGCGGCCTGAATCTGGGCGCGAACTTCTTTCTTACCGTAGCGGACGCCTCTTCCTTTTAGGGAAAAATCCTGCAGGTAAGGTCTGAGCTTTTGTGCATTGCCCGGCCCCAGTGCCCGGAGTGCATCGTGCAGGGAAAGAGAGACGATTTTATAGGGTTGATCGTTGGGGTTGGGAATGTTGTATTCCATCTTCGCGTAGTGTGACGGATACACCATCGGGCAGACAAAATCCACTTGTTCCGCCATCGGTCCAAGAAGCTGGCCGATGCCCATGCCGGTGCTGACCGATGTCGTCAATCCAAACAAATCAATGGACACTTTGGCTCCCGTCGGCTGCAAGAGCTGGTGGGCCTGCTTCAGAAATCCGACCAGCGCGGCGGACGCCGCCTCCTTATTATAGGGCCGGGAGAAATGCATCTGGTTGAGGCTGCCGTCTGTCGGGAACCGGATGTAGTCAAACTGCACCTCATCAAACCCCAGCTTGGCGGCCTGCAGGGCAATGAGCAGATTATAGCGGCCGGCTTCCTGGTTGTAGGGATCCAGCCACGTGATTTTGTTCCGGTCAAACCATAGTTCCCCTTGCGGATTCTTGACGGCAAGAGACTTATTCTTCCGCGGCATGATGTTGTCCTTAAACACCACAATGCGCGCGACCGTGTAGACACCTTGGCGTTTAAGGTCCGCCAGCCAATCGGCGATATCCGGCATGGCGGGAACATACGCGCCCGCCTTTTCTGCCAGACTCACCCCCGGGATGTAGACTTCCCCCTCAAATTCCTTGACATCAATCACGATCGCGTTCACCACAGTGGTCCGAAGAAGCTCGTTATAGTGTTCCCTGTATTTCTTGGAGCCCGCCATCCAGGCCGTCACATGGAGGGCGTGGACAGGTTTTAAGGGAGTGACGGTAACGGAGCTTTGTGTGGATACCGCAATCTCTATTTCTTGTGTCGTTCCTGTGGAAGCCGCTTGGAGTGTTGCCATAGCGGTGAAACAAGTGAGGAAGATGAGTAAAGGTTTTGAAAAGCGATTCAAGGGGTTATGAATACGGAGCGGGAGACGAACCTGGAGCGGGCGATGGGAATCGAACCCACGTCTAATCCTTGGCAAGGATCGTATGCCCTTTGCCCGCCAATTGCTAGTTCGACCTCATTTTCAGATTCGATTCTAGCAATTCCGTTCTCCCCATTTTTGACCGTTGGTGAACTTTTTGGTGAACTTTGTCCACGAGATAAATCGACTCACTCACAGTCCCTTCAAAAAGTTGGTGAACTTTTTGGTGAACTTTTGGCAGAGAGCCAAGACTCTGGCTGCAGCCGATGTCTTTACCAGATTGCTTCACTTTTCCGAGACCTTGCCAGACAAGAACCGGGAGACCGCCATGACGTCCT
>JBGPLV010000178.1:0-4547 GCA_041486625.1 Elusimicrobiota bacterium | reverse complement strand
CACGGGCTCCAGATAAATGAGCACGTTGCGGCAGCTGATCAAGTCCAACTTCGAGAAGGGCGGGTCCTTCAGGATATTTTGTTTGGCGAAGACACAGAGGTCGCGGACGGATTTGTTGATCTGGTAACGGCCGCCCCCCTTGCTAAAAAACCGCTTCAAGCGCTCCGCGGAGACGTCGATTTCGATATTTTGGAGATACGTGCCCGCGCGCGCTTTATCCAGGGCCACGTCGCTGATATCGGTCCCGAACATCTGGATGGGAACGTTAGAGGCTTTTTCCCCAAGAAATTCCAAGAGGCCCATGGCCAGGGAATACACTTCCTCCCCGCTGGAACAGCCGGCGACCCAGAATCGGAAGGGGTCCTCCGGCGATTTTTGCCCCAAGATGCCGGGGAAGATCTTGTCCTTGAGGAATTCAAAGGTCTCCGGGTCCCTAAAAAAACGCGTCACCTGAATCAGTAGATCGTTGTGCAGGCTTTCCACCTCGGCCGTGTGGTCTTTCAGATAGGCCGCATACTCCCGCGGGTTTGGAATCTTTTGCAGAAGCATCCGCCGCTCGATGCGCCGCTGGATCGTGCTGCGTTTATAGTGGTTGAAATCGACCCCTTTTTGATTTCGCAAAACGGCGAAAATATTTCCCAGGTCCTCGCCTTCGGAGAGCGCCGACTCCGCCTGGGCGTCACCCGAGGACAGGCTCCTGACATAGGGGTGCCGGCCGATGCGCACCAATTCCTTGGCGATCGCTGCCGCAGGCAGGACCAGGTCCACGCAGCCGGTGGCGATGGCGCTGCGCGGCATGCCGTCGTATTTGGCGGACCGGGGGTCCTGGACCAAGCTCACGCCGCCCTGGCTGTGGATCGCCTCCAGGCCCAAAGCGCCGTCTGAACCGGCCCCCGATAAGATGACACCCACCGCCCGGTCGGCCTGAGATTCCGCCAAGGAACGAAAGAAGATGTCGATCGGCAAATGCGGGCCGACGGTTTCCGAGCGGGGGCGAAGCACCAGGGCGCCATCCGTCAAGGTCATATACATGTTCGGCGGAATGACATAGCCGCAGTTGGGTTCCACACGCATGCCGTCTTGGGCCTGGCGAACGGTCATCCGGGTCGCCCTGGATAGGAGATCGGCCAAAATGCTTTCGTGATTGGGGTCCAGATGCTGAACGACCACAAAGGCCATGCCGCTGTCGGCTGGCAGCGCATGAAGCAGCTGCGTGACGGCCTCCAGGCCCCCGGCGGAGGCCCCAATGCCTACGATGAGCAACGCGTTCTCAGTCGAGGTGAGAGGTTTCGAAGGTCGGTTCGGTTTGATGAGTTTCATAAAGGTGTCACGTGCCGGCCTTTTCTGCCAGCAAGGGAGGCGGTTCATTTAAAAGCAACCAGTAGAGGCCCAATTGGCGGATCGCTTCGTTGAACTGGTCGAGGTCCACAGGTTTACAGATGTAACTGTTCACTCCTCTATCGTAGCAGTCCGCACGGTCCCGCTCCTCCTTTGAGTAGGTAAGGATCACGACCGGCAAGCGCCTGGTCCGTGGATCCGATCGGATGCGTTGCAACACCTCCAATCCCCCCACCTTCGGCAGCTTCAGGTCTAGTAGAATCAGCATGGGTAAGTTGTGGCTTTCTCTCTCGGCGACTTCCGTCTTCTCGAAGAGATAATCGAGCGCTTGAACCCCATCACGAACGACCACGATTTTGTTGGAGAGGTTGTTGTTTTTAAAGCAGCGCAGCGTGAGGTCGACGTCGTCTTGGTTATCTTCCACCAAAAGGACCGTCCCCTCAATCATGGGAAATTACATATTATTTTCGACGGAAAGCATAGGAAACAAAATGTTAACGCCTGCTTTTAGGCGGCTTGTTTTTGAATAAAAAGAGGCAACTCCAGAGTGAATGTCGCGCCCGACCCCAGCTCACTTTGGACGCTTAAATCTCCGTGATGCTGTTTCGCGATGCCGTAGCAGATAGAAAGCCCCAGTCCTGTCCCTTGACCCACCGGTTTGGTTGTGAAGAACGGATCGAAAATTTTTCCCCTCACCTCCGGCGCGATGCCGGGGCCATCATCCTTGAAATGAAGAAGGACATGACCTTGTTTTTCCTCCCCTTCAATGAGGAGGCGACCTTTTTTCTGTGACCCCATGGCTTGCCGGGCGTTGGTAATCAGGTTTAAAAAGATTTGCTGCAGCTGACTGGGATCGCCGAACACCATGGGGAGTGAAGCCGGCACCCGCTGAATGAGTTCAATGCCGGAAGTGGAGAAATCGTACTTCAGCAAATCGATCGTTGTCTGGAGCAGAGGCGCCAAGTCGACGGGTTCCGTGACAGGGTCCTTGCGACGGCTGAACTGCAAAAGGTTCTGAATGATCACGCGGCACCTCTGGCTTTGCGCGCAGATGGTCTCGATATCCTTTCTCTGTTGGGGCGTGAGGCCGGGATCATCCAACAAAAGTTGGGCGAACCCCAGGACGCCGCTCAAGGGATTGTTCAGCTCATGCGCGACGCCGGCCGCCAGTTGCCCAATGCCGGCCAGCTTTTCCGATTGCACTAGCTGCATCTGGGTGTCCTCGAGCTTTTTCTTGGCCTCCCGGAGCTGCTGGACGATCGATTTTAGGTCGCTTTTTTCGATTGATTTCTCTACCAGCGCCATCACCTCGTTCAGGTTGAAGGGTTTCTGGACAAAATCGTAGGCCCCTTTTTTCATAGCGTCCACCGCGGTCTCTACGGTGGCGTAGCCTGTCATCATGATCACCTCAATTTCTGCATCGCGCTTACGGATCTCTTCCAACGCCTGCATACCTCCCAGTTTTGGCATGTTGAGATCACAGAGAGCGACTTGATATTTTTTATGTTTCATCTTTTCAAGGGCTTCCAAACCATCAACCGCCGATTCGACGCCGTATCCCTGGGCGGTCAATTCCTGCGTTAAGAGGTCGCGGATGCCGGGCTCGTCATCGATGACTAGGATTTTGGCGCTCAATTCATCACTCCACCGTATTACGGAAGACTTCATCGACGGTCGTGATCCCCTTAAAGACAAGATCCAAACCGCTTTCTCGCAAAGTTTTCATGCCCTGTGCTTGGGCCGCCGTTCTGATCTCCGCGGATGGGGCGTTGCGATGGATCAACTCTCGAATCGCTTCATTCATGATCAGAAGCTCATAAATTCCTCGTCGCCCCCAATACCCCGAACCCTGGCATGGCGCGCAGCCTTTGGGACGATAAAGAGACACTTTGGCATTGACGGCGCGGTCCGGAAAAATGCTTTTCAACGCGCGCTCGGGTAATTCATAGGGTGATTTGCAGGATTTACAAAGCACACGCACCAGCCGCTGCGCCATGATGCCCAATACCGTCGAGGCTGTGAGATAGGACTCAATCCCGATGTCGCGCAGCCTGCCGATCGTTTCCGGCGCGCTGTTGGTATGCAGGCTGGAGAGGACCAAGTGGCCGGTCATGGCGGCTTTAATCGCGACTTCCGCGGTTTCCTGGTCCCGGATCTCGCCCACCATGATGATATCGGGGTCCTGGCGCAAAGACGCCCGCAGCCCCGCCGCGAAGGTAAGTCCTATTTTGGGATGCATTTGAACCTGCGTCGCTCCGGATTCATGGCTGTCCTCGGAAATCAAGTCGTATTCGATGGGATCCTCGAGCGTGATGATATTTTTGAAAGGGGACTTCAGTCGATTGAGCACCGCGTAAAGGGTGGTGGATTTTCCGCTGCCGGTAGGACCGGTGATCAATATAATCCCCTGCGGTTTATCGACCAACATCTCGAACTCACTCTGGAGTTTGGGATCCATGCCCAGGTGGCCGAGGTTGAGCAGCGTGGCGGATTTGTCCAGGAGCCGGACGACGACTTTTTCACCGTATTTTCCCGGGAGCGTCGAAATTCGCAAATCCATAGTCTTATCACGCACTTTCACATTAATTTGGCCGTCCTGCGGAAGTCGCTTCTCCGCGATGTCCATGCCGCCCATGATCTTCATGCGCGCGACGAATCCTTCGTGGACCCACTTCGGCAGGTCCATCACTTCCTTCAAGAGACCGTCGAGGCGGTGCCGCACGATGACGTTGGTTTCCGTGGGCTCGATGTGGATGTCGCTTGCGCGGCTCTTGAGCGCGCTCTTGATCACCAGATCCACCAGGTCGATGATCGGCGCCGTCTCGGGCGTCGCGCCCTTGAGCGCCCCGCCCTGCTCGAACACGTCGTCTTCCAGACGACGGGCGGCGAGCCCAGACTGCTCGGGGATCGGCGCCAGCATCCCGCCCTGCGTCGAGCCGTCGCCTGGCTGGCCGGTCGACCGCGCGGTCACCTGCACCGCGATGCCGGAACCCGTCTGGCTCAGGCGCGCGAGGGCCTTGTCGGGGTACGACGCGTGGATGGAGTCGATGATTTCCTGGCGCGTCGAGACGACCTGCTTGATGCGGTAGCCCGTCTGGAACTCGAGATCCTGGACCAGGGTGAAGAGCAGCGGGTCCGACATCGCCACGGTCAGCAGGTTCTTCTCGACCGAGATGGCGATGCACGTGCGCTTGAGCGCGACGTCCTTG